>DASTXF010000053.1:0-7689 GCA_035765615.1 Minisyncoccota bacterium
CCAAGCCACCAGAATCCCGCGCCAATAAGGAGTATCCTTTCTTCCCTTTTCATGAAATCAGTATATCAGAGGGGCAGTTCTAGAAATCCAGAAGAGCGACTCGTTCGAGGATAAGCTTCACGGACGGAGCGCGGTCTTTCAAATATTTCGCAAGGAGAATGATCTCCCTCACTGCTGCTGCACGTTTTGGTCCGGCTTTTTTGAGGCCGCCTTTTGAAAGCTCTGCGATCACTGCCTGGAGGAATTCCTCGGCTTTGGCCTTGTCCTTTTCTTCAATAAGCGGCGCAACGAGTTCAAGGCGGGACTTCGGCGCCATCTCGATGAAATTACGCGCGCTCGCGACCGCGCCGCGTTTCCCTGACGACGCGTGTGACACGACGACCATGCGAGAACGGAGCGTCGGGAGAAGGATTCGTTCGGACGACGATATGACAAAAAAATGTGTGCCGGGAGTCGGTTCTTCAAAAACCTTAAGAAGCGAATTCTGCGCTTCGCTTGTAATCGAGTCAGTAGCAATTATGAAAATCTTTCTGTCGCCCATGACAGGCCTTACCGCCTGCATGCCTTGGAGTTCGCGGCTCTCATCGATGCCGAGCGATTCGTACTCGGCATAATGAACGTCTGGGTGTCCGCTCCGCTCGATACCGAATGCGTCGGAAAGAAATGCCTCGATCTCGGAGAGCACCGCTTGCCTCTCTCCTTCTATGAAGTATGCATGATGAAGGTTTTCCCGGGGAAACATGCATGAAGTATACCGTAAAATAAAAACCCTCCGCGGCACTTGCCGTGGAGGGTTAGAACGTACCGGTGTAGCGCAGACAGTCATTGGGACCAAGATCAACCGCTGACTGAATCGACATACTGAAGTATGTTCAAGCCCCGAGCTTACTATATCCGACCGAATTACGTCAAGAATCTGCCTTATTCCACCATGACTTCCACGCGCTCTTCGCCCGGCTTCGGCTGGCGGTACTTCGGGAATTTCGTGAAAAGCACGAGGATCGCTCCAAAGAACACCACGAGAGACGATACGAAGAATACGGTTCCGTATGCCGAAACTTGCGCCTTGAGAATGATAAGACTGGTCGCTTCCCCGATGATTGCTGGCGACGTGGAATGAATGGAACTCGACTGGGCGATCGAAAGAACATTCGATTCGACGAGATTATTGAGAAGCGTTCCGAATATGGCGATGCCGAAAGCGCCCGAAATGTTTCGAACGAGGGCGAGGATCGAGGACGCGACGCCGATTTCATTTTTCGGCACAGCCTCGGCGATCATATTCGTTCTCTGCGACATGCCGGCGCCCATAAAGAACGCCATGACAGAGAGCGGCAGAATGATATCAATGGCCGTCGAACGCGGATCAATATAGGAAAACAGGAACAGGCCGACGGCCGCCCCGAGGGTACTTACGAAAATGACCGTCCGTGTCGAAACCTTGCCGATCGTTCTGCCGCCGAGCGCTGCTGCTATGACCATACAAAAGGCCATGGGTATGAAGAGCATGCCGCTTTGTGTTGCGTCGTACCCCAAAAATGTCTGTGAGAAGATCGGAATAAGGAATATGCTTCCCATCATGCCCATGAACACAACAAAGTTATTGATGAGAGCGCTATTAAATATCGGACTCTTGAAGAATTTGAAGTCCACGATCGGAGCTTCGTGGCGGTGTTCGAGGACATAGAAAACGATCGAGAAAACTGCAGCCACTGCATATGAAACAAGGCTCTGCCACGAAAGCCAGCCCCAGGTACTTCCCTGATCGAGAACGAGGACAAGCGCCGCGAGCGCAACGCCAAGTGTGATCGCGCCCCACCAGTCGAAAGCTTCTTTTTTTTGCTCCGACCGCGATTCATGAACATAGCGGAATGCCATGAAAAGGCCAACGAGACCCACCGGCAGGTTTATGAGGAATACTGATCTCCAGCCGAAGCTGTCGATAAGCGGCCCTCCAAGAAGCGGCCCGAATACGGATGCGGCAGCGAACGACGCCGACCAAATACCGAGCGCCTGAGCGCGCTCCTTGCCATGAGCGAACGTGACCGCAAGGATGGCCATGGCTGTCGGATAATCCGCCGATCCGGCAATGGCTTGAATGACGCGGAATACGATCATCGACGGCAGGTTCCAGGCAAGGCCGGCGAGCACCGATCCGATAATGAAAACAATGAAGCCTATGATGTAAACCTTTTTTCTGCCGATCGAGTCGCCGAGCTTGCCCCAGACCGGCACGAAAACAGCGTTTGCAAGGATATATGCCGTAGCAATCCAGCCTGCGGCAGAAACGGTTATGCCGAAATCATCGATCATTTTCGGCAAGGCAAGATTCACGATCGTCTGATCGAGCCTTCCAAGGAAGGTTCCCACCATGACGGTGAGAAGCACCATCCACCGAAGCGATCTGTCAGTGGCCCGTTCGGCGTCCATAGAAAAACGCTAGCGCGTATAGACCGAAAGCCTCGCCGACATGCCATTTCTGAGTTCTGGGTAGCGGGAAAGGTCGTAGCGGACCTTCACATCGAATACGCGGACTTCGCGCTTATCCGAAATGCTGAAGACCACATCGCTTTGGCGCGATGTCGGGCTCACTTCGTCGACGACTCCTTCGTACTGCTTGCTGCCGAAGGCGTCGACGGTAAACGTCGCGTAGTCCCCTACCCGGATCTCGGAAAGACCCTTGTTCTCGTCGAGATGTCCGACCACCCGAAGCTCGTTCGGGTCAATCATCTTAACGATCGTCTGGCCGTGATTGTAGAGCTGGCCGATAGTCGCGTCCGCAGCAATGATCACGCCGTCAGTTTTTGCTTTGACAAGCTCGTTCCCCACCCGCGCGACCGGCTCGTTGGCTTTAACCGTATCGCCCTTTTTCACGAACATTTCCTCGAGATAATCGGATGATTCAGGAGCAAGGTCGATTTCAGGGGCGCTGATCTCCGATTTATCGATGAAGACTTTGCCGGAAACATCTTTCCAGTACGCGAGAATGCCGATCGCCGCCGCAAGGACGAGACACACGAGCACGGTAAGAGCCCGCACCGAAAGCTTGAGCTTCCGGATCTCTTCTTCATCTTTCTTTAATTCTTTTTTGATTTCTTCGTTCTGGTTCATATGGTTATTGTCCATCGAATGACGCGACAAGATCGCCTTCGGAGAGGCCTGAGCTTATTTCCGTATAGCCATTTCCCGAGATACCCGTTGTGACCAGCTGTTCAATGAATCGGCCGTTTTTCTTTACAAGGACCGACAAGCTATCGCCTTTTCTGATGAGAGCGCTCGAAGGAACGGCAAGGACATTGTCTGCGTGCCTTCCTGCAATCGTTGCCGTGGCGGACATGCCCGTGCGAATGGTTTCTCCGCTTACCCCGTCGAGGGCAACCGTTGCCTTATAAGAACCGACGCCGTTCACGGTCGTCTCCGAAAGATCAACGGATGTAATATGCGCCGGAATCGTGCTCGAAGAAGCATACGCATCAATCGATACCGCCGCCGGCGTGCCGACAGAGACCTTGGCTATGTCGCTTTCCGGTATGTACACGTCCATGGTGTAGGTTCCATCGCTTATGAGATCCACGGCAGGAGTATTGGCAGCGATCGCCTCGCCTTCCTTAGGAACGATACTTGCGACAATGCCGTCCCACGGAGCGATGATGAGAGCGTGCGCAATCTGATTCTTGATTGCCGAAGCGTTCGCCTCAGCCTTGGAAACCATGGCTTCCTGTGCGACGACCGCGTCTGGCGTTCCTGACGCCTGGGTAAGAGTGAGCTGCGCGGATGCCGTGCCGAGCGCCTGGCGGGCATTATTGAAGGCCGTAACTGCGCCGTTCAATTCTGAGGCCGCGCCGTTTGCGATCGACGTATACGAATCAATATCAGTCTGCGACAATCCTGAGTTCGATGTGTTGAGAAGGTTGATCTGGGCGGTCACCGCGTCGATGAGCGATTTGATCGCCGTGAAATCAGCAAGCGACGCATCGAGATCAGCGTTCGTGTATTGAGCAGTCTTAATGCGCGCCGCGATATCGTCGAGCGCCTCGCCTGCAGTGATGCGGTCATTCTGAAGCGCCGCCTTTGCATCGACGGTCTCGGCGCGCAGATTGTATTGCGGATTGGCCGTCCCTCCATTTGTGAAAAGCTGATCGATTTTATTTCGCACCGCATCGACTGCCTTGAGGTATGAATCCTGAAGGGTCGTATGAAGCGCGAGCGCGGCGGTATCCACCGACTGAGCGGTGACAGCGACTTGTTCCGGCCGCCCGCCTTTCAAAAGAGACGAGAGATTCGCCTGTTGGATCGCAATGTCGGCCTCGGCTCCGCGAAGCGATGCATAAAGGTCGCCTGCATCAAGCGATGCAAGCACCTGGCCCGCGGCTACCTTGTCGCCCACGTTTACCGAAATTGAGGAAACCGTACCGGCCCTGCCGAATGAAAGCTCGACGTGGCGGGCGGCGTCAATCTTGCCTGAAGCCGACACATCTTCTGAAACATTCATACGGGAAACCGCCGTGGTATCGAGCTCCTGTCGATTTGGAATGAATGCGATCACGCCCGCAACAAGAGCCGCACCAAGAGCGAGAGCGGCAATTATAAGCGTCGCTTTATGTTCAAGTATTTTATGCATTTCTAGAGTTCTTTCTGTCCGGCTATGCGATTATATACTGGCAGTTTCCCATTGTCTTTTACGAATCGGTCCAACCAAAATGACTCCCATTTCGTTCTCTCCTTTTCATCTCCAACGATCGAATATTCGATGGTATCAAAATCCCATAACTTTCTTTCCGGACTGGTCAACCTGCTTTTGATTTTTCCTTTGCCGATATAGACAACGGAACCATCTGCCCTAACATATCGATAGATACCCTCTATATTATCCGGAACCTGACTTTGATTACTTACTTTAATCTCAAAATTTGGCATCAAAGATATTTCCCATACCCTCTCGATGTTGTTCCATTCAGGATTGAACTTTTTTAGGTCAGAATTTTTGATCAGACTAACCGATTTTATCCAATCGTAATTATTTATTATCTGAGTTGCCTTGATTATGCGACTGCTTCTTGACTGACCCGAACCAGGGCTCCCGCCGTCTCTATAGAGGATAAAAGCGTCTTTGTTCTCATTGGAATCCAAAAAATCAAAAGCAATTTTTCTTTTTTCCTCCTCAATGAGAACTCTTGCTCTTTTTTTGTTTTCCAAATCCGCCATATCAAAGAATTTTTTATTGAAATGGAAAACATCCCTTCCTCTAAGCGTTATCTTCGGCTGATCGTAAAACTTACTCGAATCTTCTCTTTTTACTTCTCTATACGTCATGTCCTATCGTTTCGCGATGATCGTCTTCTTATATACGTCGAGATGCTCGAGAGCGATTCCTGTGCCTTTTGCCACGCAATAGAGCGGGTCTTCAGCAAGAATGGCTTTCACGCCGGTGCGGCGGAAAACGAGTTCCGGAAGATTGCGGAGCATAGACGAGCCTCCTGTCATAATGATGCCGTAATCGATGATGTCGGCGGCGAGTTCCGGCGGAGTTTCCTGGAGCACGTCTTTGATGGCTTTCACCATGTCGCGGAGCTCGCGGCCGATTGCCTTTACGATTTCATTCGTTTTGATTTCGGTCGAGCGAGGAAGACCGGAAATAAAGTCGCGGCCTTTGATGATCATGGAAAGCTCTTCTTCGAGCGGTACGGCCGATCCGATCTGGATCTTTATATCCTCGGCAGTCTTGTCGCCAATGGCGAGATTGAAGGTTTTCTTTATATAGTCTGCGATAGCCGCATCAATCCTGTTTCCGGCGCATTTCACTGATGTCGAAGCGACAATGCCGCCAAGAGAGATCACCGCTACGTCTGTCGTTCCGCCGCCAATATCGACGACCATGTGACCGCGGGCCTCATGAATCGGAATGCCTGCGCCTATTGCGGCGAGAATCGGCTCTTTGACCACGTACGCGCTTTTTGCACCCGCTTTGATAGCAGCTTCAACGACAGCACGCCGCTCGGTCGAGGTGATGCCGGCAGGTACCGAAACAAGAACCTCTGGCTTCCAGACGTTCCATTTGCCGAGGGCCTTATCTATAAAGTAGCGAAGCATGGCTTCGGTCACGCGGTAGTCGGCGATTACGCCGTCCTTCATCGGACGATACGCGATAATCGACTCCGGCGTCCTGCCGATCATATTTTTTGCCTCGATGCCGACGGCCAAAATCTTGTTGTCTTGCTCGGCAACAGCAACGACCGAAGGCTCGTTCAGCACAATGCCTTTGCCTGGCAAGAAAACGAGAGTATTCGCGGTTCCGAGGTCAATGCCGAGCTTTTTCGCGAGTAGCGCCATATGTGGCCCTTACTATACCCTTTTCGCCGATAGTTGCAATGACGGCTCGCCGGTACTATTGACGTATATATAATATGTGGTATAATATATACATACAGTTCTTACTACTATGAAAACACTGAAGTTTACCTTCCGGGCGCTTGCCTGCGCCCTTGGTCTCTATGCCGCATTCACCGTATTCATCTGGCTTCAGATGCCCGAGTACTACGGACGACATGCGACGACCGCCTTCGGCAAAATCTGGTCGCCGGGAAAAACCGAGTGGATGACGAGCGATGCTCAGTCGCTTGTCGCCCGCTCAGTCCCCGTCCAGATGACGGGCGAGCAGTTCGAAAAGGCGTTTGCCGGTAAAACGACATACGTCTCGTTCGATAAGGAGCACAACGTCGTCAACCATTACGGATTCTCCGGAACGGTTGTGGGCGTTACGAGCGAAGCGGTCAGATATTCGCTCGACCAGGCTCCAGGCACTGCGATAACCTCTATCACCGTTCTCAAAAGCGGCTGTGTCGTGGGGACTCTCACGCCGAACGATCTGGTTATGGATACAATGCTTACGGCGGCACTTTCTGTTCTCGCCGGCTGCGCCGCATTTGGTATCGGCGTAGTCGCCATAAGCATCCTCGGCGTAGTCGCGATTATCGGCGCGAACATTGCCGGCAAGAAGACCAGCCGGAAATTCGAGGAGACATTCCTCTTCCGAGCCTAACAGGCAATTCAAGGCCCGCGCGTATCCCGCGCGGGCCTTTTTCCTTATCCACACCTTTCAAACAATATCGCATATATGCTATATTGATTTCGTTACCATTAAGCCTTTTGTACGATGCCTACTGCCGCAAAGCCAAACAAAGCCGCCGTTAAAGAAGAGAAGCCGCCCGCCCTCTCATCAATCGGAGCAATGATAGCCCGATTGCGCGAAGATCGCCGCATGACCCAAGCCGAGCTTGGCGAAAAAGTCGGCACCACCCAGTCCGTCATCGCGCGGATCGAAAAGGGCGAGCAGAACCTTTCGACCGAGACGCTCTCCAAACTCTCAGAGGCGCTCAAAGGCGAAATCATCCAGATTTCCAAAGGCGGCACGGTCAATTTCCGCGTCCACGGCGGCCACAAGCTTTCGGGCGCCATCAAGGTGCGCACATCAAAAAACGGCGCAGTCGGAGTCATGTGCGCTTCCCTTTTGAACCAAGGAACCACGATCATACGAAACACTCCGAAAATCGAAGAGGTTTACCGCATCGTTGAGGTTTTCGAATCCATCGGAGTACGAGTCGAGTGGTCCGGAAACGATCTCCGCATCACGCCGCCTTCAACATTTAAGATGAAGGACATCCATTACGATTCCGCAGCCAAGACCCGAAG
>DASTXF010000054.1:0-6576 GCA_035765615.1 Minisyncoccota bacterium
CCAACGAAGTTTTTCCTCGTTGAAAATAGCGCCGCCTTTTTGGACTTTCGATATATCGAAGGCTTTGATAAGTCCGTCCAGGTCGAATATTTCCTGGTCAGTTCCCGGGTTCCAACCGAGGAGCGCCATATAGTTCAAGAGCGCGTCGGGAACATAGCCGGCGTCGCGATAATGCGTCATAGATTCCGCACCGTGGCGTTTTGAGAGCTTCGATCGGTCGTGGGCAAGAACAAGCGGCAAATGGGCGTATATCGGAGTCGGTGCGCCAAGCGCCTCTTGAATAAGAATTTGGCGAGGCGTATTCGAGATATGGTCTTCCCCGCGTATCACGTGCGTGATTCCCATGAGGTAGTCATCGAGAACGACAGCGAAATGGAAAATCGGTTCGGTTACGCTTTTAGCGATGACGAAATCACCGAGTTCGGTGGTATCGAACTCGATATCTCCGCGGATAAGGTCTTGAAAACGGACGCGTTTGTTCGGATTCCTAAATCGGATAACTTCAGTGCGGCGCTCCTTGGCATTATCTTCCTGATTGTGAACGGTCGTCTCTTGCGAAACGTATGCCTTATCTTCGGCGATGAGCTTTTCGAGGTATTCGCGGTATATATCTCCACGCTCCGACTGTCGGTACATTTCGTCGTACGGGAGCTTGAGCCATTCAAGACTTTCGAGAATGTTATTTTCGTATTCTTTCTTGGATCGGGCGCGGTCCGTGTCCTCGACTCGCAAGATGAATTTACCGCCGTTCTGGCGGGCAAACAAGTATGAAAAAACCGCGGTGCGGTAGTTTCCGGCGTGAAGATAGCCCGTGGGTGATGGCGCAAAACGCGTAACTGCCGCGGTTTTTCTTGAGAAGAGTGACTTTACGGTCCGAAGCATGCAGGCATTATACCCGCTTTAGGCCTTGAAATGAAGGCGCCTTGCGTTTTATTTCAGAGCCCGAGAAGTTGTCGCAAAATAAAGCCGTCATTTCTAAGCCTGTACCCATCGATATCGATCCTGTCCGCGACGAATGAGTCAGGGAAAAATTCCTGGTAACCATCGATGCCGACGCCATAGAGGGCGTGGAATCCTGCCGCAATAAGCATGGCGCGGCGGGGATCGCCCGCTTTGAACACTTGCCCGAATGGTCCGATGTATATGTCCGTCGGACCGACGAGCGAGCCAACTTCAGACTTCCAGGCTGAAATATCAGCAGCGAGAGTAGTGGTTGATACGGTTCCTGTCATGAATGAGTGGTCGTGACTGAAGCTGTGGCTCGCAAAGACCCAGCCTTCTTTTTTGAGTGCCTCTATGACGGGTTTTGCCGCCAGTTTTTCCTGGTTACCGGCCGCCCCGCTAAGCTCGGTCCGATAGCCGAGGATTCCGTCGTACCCTGTAATACCGATAATTCCGCGGGCACCTTCGACGGAGAAATCGGGGTGCTCTCTGATGAATGAATCAATTGCGGGAACCGCATCACCATCCAAAAGATTGGTAATACTCCCGTCAGGCGCGGCTGTTTCCGCCTTGATGACCCCTTTATCGAAGACGAGCTTTCGAGCCATGCCGCCGTTTTTCATAGTCTCGTAGTAGTTGAGATCATCGAGAGAAAGTACGAGAGGTTTCTTCCCTGCCGGCATGAAAATCGAGGCTCTCGTCACATGTCCTGACGGGTCAATCTCATAGAGTTTCCTTGAATCGATGAGCGCATAGCCGTTATCGTAAAGCTTTTGGAGTACGGACTTGAATTCCTCGACCGTAATCATATTGTTGGCGTAAAGCTCGGCTCGCGGCGAATCTTTTGCCGCCATTTCGGGATAGACGATAAGACTATGGAAAAAAATGTGGCGTACCGGCCCCGAGTACAGCTCCATGTTGGTCATGTACGGCGGAAAAGTTTCCGAAATGGCGATATGTGTTGGAAAAACCAAAAAAAGCGCCATTCCGATCGGCGCGAGCGCTTTTATATACGGCTCTTTCTTATTCCATACGGACATTGCAGATGTGCTTCTATGATGCGTGGGTAAGGGCGATCTTGAGGATCTCGTTTGCAATTTTGTCCGCGGCATCTTTGTGGGCAAATTCGGCAGCCCCTTTCTTCATTGCCGCGACGATCTCTGGCTTGCCGGTAATGCGATCGATTTCTGCAAGAAGCACATGTGGCGTAAGGTTCATTTCTTCAATCACTGAGCAGCCTCCTGTCGCGGCATACGCAAAGGCATTTGATGTCTGGTCATGGCTGATTTCTTCCGGTATTGGAATGATGATCGAGGGCACGCCCCAGAGAGCAATTTCGAATATGGTTGATCCGGCGCGTGATATGACGAGAGACGCAGCGCCTGCTGCCATGCGAAGCGAGAGTGTGTTGAGGTATGCGTATGGCTTATACCTGTCACGATGGATGCTTTCGTTCAGGATTACTTCGGCCGTATGGGTCATTTCATCAATGTTGTCCTTTCCTGTCTGATGGATGATGTAGTACTTTTTGACGAGTTCCGGCAGGATATCGATGATCGAGTCATTGATCTTCTTTGATCCTTGCGAACCGCCGAGGATGAGGATGAGTGGAAGCGGCTCCTCGAGTTTGAGGTAATCACGAGCGCCTTCGCTTTGTGGTATGGCAATTTCCTTCCGCACTGGATTTCCGGTAAATGCGACCTTGCCTTTCGGAAAGTATTCGGCCGCTTCCTTGTACGAGACGGCGATCCTCTGGGCGAACTTCCCCGCCCAAAGATTCACTCTGCCTGGATGAGAATCAGATTCGTGGATCACTACGGGTATGCCGAGAATACGCGCCGCAAAAAGTACCGGAAAACTCACATAACCGCCTTTACCAAAGACGACGTCGGGATATATGCGCCAGACAGCCACAATGGCCTTTAAGACGCCAATGGCGGTTTTAAAGGCGTCAGTGATATTCCAAAGTGAAAAGTAGCGGCGGACTTTACCTGCGTAGGATTTCTCGTAAATAATGCTGTTTTCAAAGAGGGCCCGCGAATCGTATTCGCTTGGCGCCATGTAGTAGAGGGTAGGATCAAGAAGCCGCTCTTCCTTTGCAATTTTTCGTATTGATTCGGCGATCGCGATGATCGGATAGAAGTGTCCGCCAGTGCCGCCTCCGGAAAGCAGTATTTTCATGGCTCTTATTCTAGCAGAAAAGCATCAAATGCCCCTGGGGATGGGTTAGATCCGTTTCCCTACGCGTGCCGTACGCGAAATATTGAGAAGGATGCCTGATTCGGCAAGGACGAAAAGAAGAGCCGTTCCGCCTTGGGAAACGAAAAGGAGAGGCACGCCGGAAAGCGGCAAGACTCCTGCCATTGATCCGATATTGGTGAACGACTGGGCAATGATGAATGCGGCAGTTCCGACCGCGAGGAGCGTTCCGAATTGGTGCTCGGCGTTGAGCGCAATCTTAAGTGTCCGAAGCGCAAAAAATACGAAAAGTCCGATGAGAGCCGTTGCTCCGATGAGTCCGAACTCCTCTGCAGCGACCGCAAATATCGAATCCCCCACTGGTTCAGGCAAGTAATTGAATTTCTGAATGCTCTGGCCGAACCCGCGCCCGGTGACTCCTCCCGAACCGATAGCGATAAGCGACTGCTGGATTTGATAGCCCGAAGTTTGGCTCGCCGCCGACGGATCCATGAATGTCTTGATGCGCGCCATGACGTACGGCCTCGTGAATGCGAGAAGTGTCAGTCCAAGAAGTCCAGCGAGGGCGAGTGAAACGATATGCTTCCACTTGCCTCCCGCAGCGACGAACATGGCGACGAGTGATGATGCGATAACGATATACGTGTCGGTGTCAGGTTCAAGAAGGCAAAGGATGCCCGTAATGCCGAGCATGACGATGAGAGGAATGAATCCTTTTTTAAAGTCGGATGCTTTGTCTTTCACAAATGAAAGCCATGCGGCGAAATACATCACGGCTCCGATTTTGAGGACTTCCGAAGTCTGAAACGAGAATGACCCGATGAGAAGCCATCGTATCGCGCCGCCATGGCGAAGCCCAAGTCCCGGAATGAAAATTATGAGATTAAGAAGGACTGCCCCGACAAATATCCAAAACGATGCTTTCCTCCATTTCAAATAATCGATTCGGGAGAATACGTAAAGTCCAACGAGTCCTGGGACGAGACCGAAGAATATCTGTTTGAAGGCGATCGAGCCAAAGTGAGCCGAGTCGCGCGCGAGTAGTCCAAGTGAAGCAGAAAGAAAGATAATAAAGCCGGCGACCACAAGGAGCATGATCGAAACGAAAAGTGGCGTATCCATCTTCCCTTTTCTCATGGCACTACTATATCACGCATTAAAAAGCCCTCGCGAAATTCGCGAGGGCATCTTTAGAGGTTTAAGCCGGTTGAAACGGCTAGGTCAGATCGGACGCTGTGTCGGCGAGCCGTTGGCTCGAACCTGACAAGGTCACTCGATGAGGTTCACGACGACAGATCGCTGTCGCGGAACAACCTCAAGGATGGGTGCAATTAAGCACTCGTCACCCTGATCGCTTGTATACGGCGCGAAGCGCCAGTTGCGAAGAACCCGAACATTGATCGCGGATCGGAAGACTTTCGGTGCGTCTGTTACGTAACAGACGTGCCGATCAACGCGAGGTACCTGCAGTCGCGATTAACGCGTTTCGCAGGCCGGCAAGATTCCGAAGGCCGAAGCCCTCCAGGAAGCCTGTTTCAATGTTTCTGGGTATATTATAGCACCTGTACAAAATTTGTCAAGTGTTTTGAAATGAGAACCGCCTTGAATCCGGAAATATGGCTTATTTATTGGATCTTTTGAGAGGTATACCGCCAGATTCCCCTGTTGCATCGAGATATGTGAGGGTGGATTTAACGAGTGTTACAAGATCGGTAAATCTCCCTTCATATGTGGAGCCAAGCACGGAAATAATCACCGGATGATTGAGTCCTGCATTAAATGCCACCACAAGGTTCCCCCCGGCAAGGTCGGTGTACCCCGTCTTCGACGCAATGATGTTCGGGATATTCGGTATAGAAACATCAGTGTTTACTGCAACGTGATCGTATTGCTTCGAAGGTATGTCTGCCTTCTGGAGCGTCGTCGCTTCAACGAGTCGCGGCTTGTTCTTGATGATGTAGTTTACGAGCATGACGATATCGCGCGCCGATCCGTATCCGCCGGAAAGAGTTTTCGAAACATCGAGACCTGATTGATTCACGAAATGTGTTTCGGTGAGGCCGATCTGTTTTGCGAGGCTATTCATTTTGGCCACGAAGAGGTCGACTGGGTCGGTCGAGGTGCTCGATATGATCGAGCCGCCGGCTTCGGCAATGGCACGAATGCCGTCATTCGATGAGGTGATGAGCGTATAGTCGAGAAGGTCACTAATGTTCCAGCTTTCATCGACATAGAGGCCAGTATCCCCTTCTTCTCGGATATCGTCAGGCGTAATCCTCACGAGAAGGTAATCGGGAGCCACCATGGATGCGGTAAGCGCCGACATGAGCTTGGTAAGCGATGCGAGCGGACGCTCCGTGTCCGGGTCCTTCTCATAAAGAGTCTTGCCGGAGAAAGCGTCATAGACGTAGGCAGACTGAGCCTCGATATCCGTTTGCGGGAAAAGCGGCAGCGCTCTCGTTGTGGTACTTATTTCAACGAGAGACACGGGTGCCGGGCTGAATTTTGGATAGGTGAACCACAAAAAAACTCCCACGCAAAGCGCAAGAAGCGAAAACTCGATGATCGCTTGGGTTTTTGGTTGCATTGTCGGTTATTGGGTCGGCGGAGTCTCGGGCGGTGTTTCTTCTTTGTCGGCGGCCGCGAACGCCTCGAGTTCGGCCTTTACCTGGGCGTATTCAGGAAGATCTTCGATTTTAGAAACGCCAAGATGAGCGAGGAGGTCGACGGTCGGCCGATAGGAATAGCCACGGCCCTGCCCTTCCTTTTCGGTTACACGCTCGATCAAGCCGCGAACGAGCAGGTTGCGGATGATAAACGATGAGTTGACGCCGCGAATATAATCGATTTCGGCGCGCTTCACCGGACCCTTGTAAAGGATTATGGAAAGCGTTTCGAGGCCTGCTTTGCCGAGATCGCGGACGAGTTCCTCTTTGGTCAGTTTCTCGATGAATGGGCTCAATTCAGGGGCGGTGCGAAGTTCTATTTCGTCGTTTGCGGTGAGGACACGGAGGCCGCGTGACGCAAGGCTTGTTTCAAGCGCCGTGATTGCTGTGTTGAGTTCCTCCGTAGTGCATTCGAGCGTTGCCTGTATTTTTTTCTTGGACATCGGTTCGCCTTTCCAAAAAAGGAGTGCTTCAAGTTTGGTTTCGATCGTCATGGCAATGAGTATATCGCTAGTATTTCGGAACTCCAACGGTTTCGGTTTCCATCTGAATGTCCTCAAAGTGGCGTTCTTGGGTAACGTTGATGATGCCTTGCTTAACAAGTTCGAGCATGGCGAGAAACGATACGATAACATCGACTTTTTTAACCCCGGTCCCTGACTGGCCGGTAAATTCGCGGAAGCTCATGCGGAGGCTTTCAGCGACGCGTTTTGTCAGATTGCTGATCATTTGTTCAAGGCTTATGACCTTGTCGACAACGACTTTCGGC
>DASTXF010000055.1:0-4583 GCA_035765615.1 Minisyncoccota bacterium
GGGCGTCTTCATGCAGAACGTGATCGAAATCATTTACGGGGACCGCGTCGCGTTTATCGATCTCAACCAGGAGGAAGCCATGGTTATTGAAAATGCCGCTCTCGCGGATTTTCAAAAGGTCATATTTCGGCAGCTCTACAAGAAGCTTCCCGATTAGAAGATGGCAATATTTTCGCCCGAGAACACGTTCATGACGCGCGCTTTTTCCGCTGTGAGATAGTCCGCGGCATTCTCGACGGTCACGCCTTCCTCCATAAGATAATCGTGCGTCACGTTGGACGGATCGGCGAGATCGGCGTCGTATTCATTCTTCTTCTTAGTCCAGTAGTCGACTTTGGATTCATATTCCTTTTCCTTAGCATTGTTATCTGCCTGTATCTTGGCAAGGATAGCGCGCTGGTATCCTCCCATATCGCCAATCGACGGCGCCTCGTCTTCAAAGAAAAGGTTAAGGTTATACGCGTCTGATTTAAGGAAGTCGACTGCCTGGAGTATGCTTTCCGCCGCGAACTTGAGCTTGTTGAGGTATATCCTCGTGACCTTTCCACCCTCGTCATCGCCGAGCCGGCTATTAAAACTATCGAACGAATTTTGGCCGGTGACATTCCTCACCGCAAAGTCGATCGCCGACGATTCGGAAGCGCGATCATACATGCCCTGAAGCGTTCCCTGAACGAGAGATTCTTCCGCCGTCGGATTTGGAAGATTTCGGTACAGCCTCATGCCGGCAAGAATCTTTGGAAGCTGGGTACGGATACTCGCCGCCGCGTCCGTATATTTAAGGCAGTTAGTCATCTCTTCGAGAACCTTGCATGAAGTGACGCGAGGGATACCGATGACCAATCCGGAGGCGGAAATCATAGCGCCACCGTTATCGATCGGCTTTTTATCGACAACCGCTTCGACGGCGCTTGATCCTGTTTTAGAAACTGAGCCCGACACGAAACCATAACCAAGACTCGGATCGGCGCGGTCGACTGGGTAGCTTGCGATATAGACAGTATCGCCAAGAGACACGCCGGTATCATATCCGAGCTTAAGATACGATGAAGCCGTCTTATTCGAGAGCTGCACGATTGCCGCATCAAGAGCTTCGTCAAAGCCGACCACTTGAGCGGAACGCTTTGATCCGTCGGAGAACGTAATCATTACCGAATTCGCGAATCCGATGACCGCTTTTGTATTTACATCCTGAGTGAGGATCGTATGAGCGCTCGTCAGTATATCCCCCATGCTGTCGATAATGACACCGCTCCCCGAACTCGTCGCGGTTTCAACAAGAACAACTGCGGAGCGTGCTCGAGAAAGAGCAAGCGAAGATCCGATACCGCTCTGCTGCTGAGGCTGCGGCGCTGGCGCTGGCGTGGTAGATACGGACACCTCTTTCAATTTCTCCTGAGCTTCTTGAAGCTTCTCTTCGAGCTCGGCGATGCGCCTTTGAAGGTCTGCTATTGTCGGCCCTGTCGGACCGTAAGAAGTATCGTCAGTCGAGGAGGCTGAAAGTCCTGACGAGATAGTATTCATCGGCGTTTCTTCCGGAACGGAATTTTTATGGAAAATACCCCACGAAAGCGGGTTCCACCATGCCGCGAATGCGACAGAAGGCACAAGGTATATGAGGAGGGCTGAAAAAGCGATCTTTTTCACTGCAAAATTATTATATCACCGAGGTGGACACGGGGAGACTCGAACTCCCAAGGGTTGCCCCATACGCTTCTGAGACGTACGCGTATACCAGTTCCGCCACGTGTCCGCAATCCGGGCAAGACGATTGTAGCGGCACCTGAGGCTATTTTGCAAATCCCGAAACGGCATTGCGAACCGAAATGGCGGTACCCGGGTTAGGACTTGAGACGATGCCTTGGCCTGAGCTTCCGTCCGCAACAACCGTCGAATCCGCAATCGTCACAGCATCACTATGTCGAATAAAGACTCCGTTCGTCGTGCCTTTGCCGCGGATGTGAAGGTTGAGACCGGAAACCGTATCGGGCGTTTCGGAATAGAAAACCATGAATGCAGCCGTGCCGAAAAATCCATCCGCAGTGTTGTTCCTAAATTCCCGAATCGGCTCGCGGCTCACCAGATCCTTATGCGCCTTGCCTCGAATGTCAGCGGGTATCCATGAAGCATTGGAAAGCGCATTCCGCACAAAATCGGGATGGACAAAATATACAAACCCTGCCTGGTTAAAATGTCCGGTGGCAATATTGTTCCGAACATTGAGGAACGGCCCTCTGAACCAAAAACCGAATCCGCCATGAGCCATGTCGACACCCTTTGTGTTTCCAAAACGATCGTCGTCAGACTGTCCGGAACCACCTCCCGTGCCGATGACAAGGTTCTCTTCGACCGTTCCTGTTTCGGTGCCGTCTTCACCTACGATTCCAGCGCCAGCGGCTCCCACAACAACATCATCTGCAATGTCGCCATAGCTGTCATGATTCACAATCCCCCACTTCGGCGAGCCGAATATTGCGCGCTCACGGACGGAGGACCCGGGATATGACCTATCGATTTCCATCCCATCCACGACATCACCCTTAAATTCGAATGGGAGCGAAAGATGGTGCGCATGGAGCGCATACCTGCCGCGTTCGTTCTTCCCCGCATGCACAACCGTGCCGTTTTGACCGAACGCAGTGTCGTCAGCCGAGGCAACCGTAGTGCGGCCCATGTCGTAGAAGCGGACATAATCAATTGTCGCACTTGTCTTGCCCGCAAACATCACATGACCGCGAGCCTCTTCCGGATTCGTCGGATCAGAATGAATGAAAACTGAACGATTTAGATCTGCAGCATAGCCAGAATGGTCGTATGAAAGCGGCCTATCGATCGTCACATCCTTGCCTTTGACTGAAACAACCCGTGCTTCTTCCCATTCTTCGGGAAACGGCATACGCCGGGAAATATCAGGATAGAGGAACCACCAATACGTCGGATCGACGCTCGATGGGCCGGAGGAAGTGACAACGACGTCTTCGCCTGGTCGCCAATCAGGAGCGTCAGCAAGATGAAGCACGGTATCGCCTTTGCTTGCTACCACTTTCGAAAACGGCACAAGGCGTTCCCTACCGGTCATATGCACAGTGCCTGAAGTAGCCACAATGCCGAGAAGCAATTCTGCGGGATCACTCTTTGGATCAAGCGATCCATGAATGAGGATATCGGCGAATTTTCCCGGATTCGGCTCAACGAAAAGCGATCCGCCGTCGACAAGGATGGTGCCCACTTTCATATATGTCGTCATGCCGGGATCAAACGTAAGCGTGCCCCGGACAACGATTGCTTTGATTGGTTTCGGATCAGTCCCATCATAGGTGAGCGTCACCCCCACGGGAATCCGAAGCACATCGGACGCCGAAAGGCTTGCGGCAATATCCGACCACCGCGCGCTCTTCACGAGTTCTTTTGTAGCCGTGTCGTAGAGGTCTGGTATCCAATCGATCTGCATATTCGAAGGCGAGAGCGATGAGACCGTGCTCGTAGACACGACATAGAGAGGAACAAGCTTCCCTGTTCCGGTTCCTGATAACTGTCGGAGTGCCGTTTGATGAGTCGCCGCACTGCCAGGCGTAGCCGCATCGGGCCGCGGTGGATGCAGCGCAAAAGCGGAAGCTATGACAAGAAACGCTATAAGCATGCGAAAAACGCTCTTCATATTGAATACTACGATGAAGGGCGCTGCTGCGTTCCAAAGAAAAACCGGGCTTAAGCCCGGTTTTTCTTTGTTTCCTTATGCGTTCTTCTTTTCCTGCCACTTGTAGACAGTGACGAGAAGCGGAGAGCCGAGGAATATCGACGAATACGTACCCGCCGTGATACCGACAAGGAGAGCGAGAGCGAAATGCTGAGTCGCTTCAGCGCCGACAAGGTAGAGCACGAATATGGCGATAAGGGTCGTGAGCGAGGTGTTCACGGAACGAACGAAGGTCTGGTTGATCGATTCGCCAACAATGGTGTCAAACGACTTCTTCTGCTTGCCTTCGGCATTGTGCCTGAGGTTTTCGCGCACACGGTCGAAGACCACGATCGTGTCATGAACCGAGAAGCCAAGAACCACGAGGAGAGCCGTGACGAAGAGCGTGTCGACTTCAATGCCAAGGAAATGGCCGAGGACAGCGAAGACGCCGACAGGCAGAATAACGTCATGGGCCAGTGCAACGATAGCGATCACGCCGTATTTCCAAGACTTTACCGGGCGCGACACATGCCTGAATGCGAAGGTGATGAAAAGCACGATAGCAATGATCACCATGATGATCGAGAACTCAGACTTCTGGAGGGCTTCCTTGCCAAGAACCGGACCGACGGAATTGAATTCCTTCTCGGCCATGGTAAGTTTGCCGTTCTCATTCAGAGCTGAAAGCACGGCATTGTGCTGTTCCGGTGAAAGCGTTTCAGTGCGGAGGATGTATCCTGACTCGCCAGATTCGCGGATCGAGTATTGGCCGAATTTGAGGGAATCAAGCGCCGGCGAAAGTTCCGCAACCGTCGGACGAGTGCTTGAGGCGTACTCTACCTGCACGAGCGAACCGCCCGTGAAGTCGATGCCCTGCTTAAGGCCCCAGAGTCCGAAGGCGAGA
>DASTXF010000056.1:0-2536 GCA_035765615.1 Minisyncoccota bacterium
GTCTTCAAAACCCCCGTTCGCGATGCTCAAAACGATGTCACGGTACTCGTCCGGAAGATCCGGGTCGTCGGGAATCGTCGCGGTGGCAGGGTTGCCCCCGAGCGCCAAGACGACTTCGCGCGCGACGCTTTCGATATCCCCACGCGTCGCAGCGCTCGGCGGCCTTTGGCCGCGGGAGGTGCGAATGGCTTTTGACCAGTCGAAGAGAGCCACATAGTGCTCTTCCCGATTAATGAGGATATTGTCACCGTCGATCGTGACGAACGTGATGCCGAGGCTGTGAGCGAACACCAGAATCTTGAGGAGCTTCCCCAGGATCCAGGCGCTCGTCCGGGCGTCAACCCGGACATGTTCGCGCGAAGCGAGATGTCCGAGCGGCGCAAGATCCGCGAGTTCTTTCGAAATCTCGTGGAAATGGACGATGAGGACACGCCGGCCTTCCTGCTCGGGAGAAATGAAACTCTCGACGAGGCTCGGAAAATTGAACGCGTAGTTCAACTTCTTCTTGGAATCCGGCTTCACGCGTGCATATTCCGCTTCGACAGCGACAGCTTCCTTTCTCAGTATGTCGAGAATGAAAGCCTCACGATCGAGCACTCCGTTGTGGCCGGGTGTCGTGGCAATCTTCAAGATGCCAGGACTTCCGTCCGGAAGCACGCATTCGTAGAGTCGGAATTCCTCGGTTTCACCGAGGAGCTCTCCGACCCCGTACTCACTCCCTTTCGGGCTAACGATGTTCATAATGCCTTTCGGTAGATTTGGCTTGATTTCAAAGGACGAAAAACGAAAGAAATCTGGGTCCATATAACATAAAAAACGCCCAGACGTCAAGGGCGTTTTCTCATGCCTCGAGGGTAAAAAGGGTCTATTTGCCCTTCCTTCCCAACCGCTCTATTTTGGCGAGAATCTTCGCTGCTCGCTCAGGCGTCATGTTTTTCATGCCATGGAACCAGCACTTCCTCACAGGCGCGAAACCGGAAAAGCGAAGCACGCCGCGAACCCAGTTGTTGATATTGCCTCCGAACAAAATCCAGAGAAGCGCCGGATGAGTATCCGACGTGACGATAATGCGGGCGCTCCTGCCTTTCAGCCTTCGGTACCAACCAGGAATAAGACCCTTCCTGAAATTGAAAGCGAAACCGGGCATCCAGACTCGGTCAATGAGACCTTTCATAAGTGCCGGCATGTCTGACCACCAGATCGGAAACACCGAAACGAAATGAGTCGACCATTTGACGTCTTCCTGGAATTTAGCGAGATCCGGTTCGTATTGCTGAATAACCTTGTATCCATGGTGAAGGATCGGATCAAACTTCATGTCCGCAAGGTAGGTAAGGCGAACTTCATGACCCGCTGCTTGTGCGCCCTTTGCATACGACTCAGCGAGAGCCGTCGAAAGCGACTGCTTGTCCGGATTGCCGACGAATATGAATATTTTTTTGGGAGCGTTCATTATTTTTTCATCATTTCCGAAAGCTTCTCGCGGTGTTTTGTCATGAGCTCCATCATCACGGCCTGCTGATTCTTTCCTGACTTGAGTCCTTCCTGAAGTTCTTTTGCAAGGTTTTCAAAAAATTCGGGATTGCGTTCTATGAGATCAAGAAGCGCGTCCTGTTCGGTTTCTGGAACACCTTTAAGCTGAGACTTCATCGCCTGTTTCATCAAAAATCGTTTGAGCATGGCGCTATTTTATCAAAAAAGGTTTTTTCGAGCCATATTCTTCGAGAGGCACTTTACCCCAGCATCCGACAACATGGTCGGTATAGCTCCAAAGAGCCTTAATCTCCTCAGCGCCCACAAATCCCGCCTCGGACCCTGCAACGGCGCCAGAGATGACATTCTCGTAAGCATCCTCTGAAGATGGAACATCATATGCATCGACTGAGCCGTCGCGGTTTTCAATCAGAATTTCCTGTTCAGGCTGAACAGTGAACATCATTTTTTTCGGCAGGCCGGACATTTCTTTGAACAAGACCTCGATGAAAACGGTCGAAACTCCCATTTTTTTGCCCGCTTCGAGAGAGAGCGGCACGCCCTTGAGTTTGCCCGAACGGAAACTTGTTACCACCTCGAAAGCCGTTTCTGTTTCAGAGTCCGGCTTCACGCCTTTTTCACTTTCATAGCCTTCGTACTGGCCACGGCGTGAGTTCTCGCAAGTTTTTGCTGGGGGCTCGAGACGCTTGAGTATTTCCGCCCGGGCGGACTGCCATTCCGCGCCCGTTGCGCCCAGCGGAAGCTCCGCCGCGAGAACGGCGAGCATTTCAAGCATGTGGTTCTGGCCGACATCGCGAAATGCGCCGACCTGATCATATGTCGCTCCACGACCATCAATCCCTTTCTCCTCAAAAAGGCCGATGCGGATCGAGGCAACGCTTTCCTTTGAAAGCAGAAGCGAAAAATCCTCCGCATTTTCATGAATTCTCATGAGCGCGCGGATCGTATTTTTGCCAAGATAGTGATCGACGCGGAATATCTGATCTTCATCGAGAAGCGACGCGAGGAGCGAATTGAGTTCGCATGCCGTTTTTTCATTTGT
>DASTXF010000057.1:0-2739 GCA_035765615.1 Minisyncoccota bacterium
TCCGTATCTAATACGCCTTGAAGCATGAAAAGTACTCTGTACATATTTGCCAGCATGTATCGCAATATGTCTTCAGCGGCGGAAACAATGATTCCTGGCCCCCCGTACTAAAAACGAGAGAACCGGAAACTCGGAATGAAAGGATTCGCGGTCCGTCCCCACCAAGATTCTCTCTGACCCCATCCATTATCAGTCTAGACGAAGACTATGGCGTATCGAGAGCGAAACGAGAAAACGCCCTTTTTGGAGTATGTCCGGTTCGGAACGGCAGGAGTCTTGAATACCGTGACTGACTTCATCGTGCTCAACAGCCTTCTTACCCTTTCCGCATGGAACGGGACGGAAGCCGGCATATACGTGGCATGCAAAGCCATCTCTTTCGGAGTGGCAGTGACGCAAAGCTACTTCCTCAACAAATACTGGGTGTTCGGAGCGCCAAAAAGCCAGCTCTCCCGTGCTGAAGAAGGAGGCAGATTTTTCGCCGTGAGCGCAGCGGGCTTTCTTCTGAATATCGTGGGTTCGTCCATTATCCTGAGCATCCTCGGCGCCATGAACCTCTTTGACCCGCGTCTCCGCGCTAACGCCGGAGCAGCCGCCGGAACGCTTCTCGTTCTTGCATGGAATTACGCCGGATACAAATTCTTCGTCTTTAAGGAGGCCAGAGCGGCCGCAAAATGAAATCAAATGAATACCAGAAATATCGAGCTCTCGGTCATTATCCCCGCGTACAACGAGGAAAAGAGGATCGGAGCGACGCTCGCCGATCTTGAGCGCTTTTTCTCGCGCGCGCAGATATCCCATGAAATCATCGTTGTGTCGGACGGTTCAACTGATAAAACGCCAGAAATCGTCAGAAAATTCGCCGAAAGGATGTCTTCTCTCCATCTCGTAGAATACGCACCAAACCGAGGCAAGGGCCACGCCGTGCGTGTCGGTATGCTCCAAGCCCGAGGCGACTACCGGCTTTTCATGGACGCGGATAATTCTGTGACAATAGACACCGTCGAGCCATTCCTCGAAGAAATGAAACGGAGCGGCTCCGAGGTGGTCATCGGATCGATTGCCTTTTCCAATTCGGAAGTGATCGAACATGCCGGCTGGTATCGGCGTGCCTTTGGAAAGGTTTCAAAGCTCCTCATTAGGACCATCGCCATTCCAGGTATATACGACAGCCAGCGCGGCTTCAAGCTTTTCAGCAACCGCGCCGCGGATACCATATTCCCCCTTCAGAAAATCGACGGGTTCGGTTTCGACATTGAAATACTGGCCATCGCACGCACGCACGGATTCTCCATCCGAGAGCTGCCTGTTTCCTGGGATAATCCGGCAGGATCAAAAGTCAGGCTCCGAGCATACTTCGATTCGTTTGGAGAGCTTTGGAGGATATACGGAAACATGCTTCGAGGGGCATATGATCCCCACAGACGGTCATCCCGCATCGGAAAAGCGAGCCTCCTCGTTCTTTTCCTCGGAGAGTTTCCTTCGCTCCTTTCGAGGCTTGTCCGTGAAATCCTGACGTCTGAAATCAGGCTTCGTGAAATGAGACGGCGTCTTGCCGCCGAAGGAGAATAGCGGCTCCTTTACTGCTGTACCGGGCCTCCCATGAAATACGGCGTGCTTGTACCCGTACGCGCTGGCCTTACCTGAATGGATTGACCCGTCACGCTGCCGTCGGAATTGGCCGTTCCCGTCACAACCACATTCGTGCCGACAGCAAGATCATCGAGGCTGCCCGCTGCCATTTTCGAAACCTGGGTTGATCCGCTCACGAAAATGATTTTCGAGCCGCCGCTGGGAAGAGCGATCGTGATAGATTGGCTATCTTTGGCTATGATGCTACCTGCGATAAAGTTGCCGCCATTCCTCTGCCCCATTCCCCTCGCGAATGCCTGGCCACCTGCGGCCATGGCGAATGTCCTGTTTCCGCGGGCGCTTTGCGCTGCCGAGCTTGAATTGCTTGCGAATGCGTATCCGCCGTAAAAGAAGACTGCCGCGATGACTACGCCTCCGAGAATGATTTTTGTTTTGTTCATATAGATAAGATGACTGATCCCCTTTAATGCTGACATGATTGATAATGCGTTGTTCATGGCCTGCCTGTTTACTCGTACCGGAGGGCCTCGATCGGATTAAGCTCCGCCGCTCGCCGGGCCGGATAATATCCGAACACGATTCCAATGGCCGCCGAGACGCCGAAAGCGAGAAGCACCGAGGAGACGGATACCTGCGCGTCGAGTATGCCGAAATACGAAAGCGAAGCCGATATCGCCCAGCCCAAAGCCACTCCGATCGCCCCGCCTAAGAATGTGAGCACGATTGATTCGGCGAGAAATTGCAGGCTGATGTCCCTCCTCTTTGCCCCGATTGCCTTTCGCAGGCCGATTTCGCGCGTGCGTTCGGTAACCGTGGTGAGCATCATATTCATGATACCGATGCCTCCCACGACGAGCGATATGCCCGCCACTGCCGCGAGAAGAAGCGTAAACGTACTCGTCACCGATGAAGCGGTCGCCACGATATCCGCCTGGTTGAGAACGTTAAAGTCCGCCTGGGTAGGATCAGTTATTTTGTGTCGGGTAAGGAGGAGGTCTGTCACGTCGCTTTGAAGCGTCGACATCGATTGAGCATCCGTCGCCTGAACGCTAATAGTCGTCACATAATCTGCGCCCGCAAGGTAACGGGCGGCGCTCGAAAGCGGAATGAATATCATGTCGTCCTGGCTCCCGAAACCGGACCCCC
>DASTXF010000058.1:0-5005 GCA_035765615.1 Minisyncoccota bacterium
TGGCTCACTACGGGTAAAAAGCCAGAGACACGCCTTGCCCACATACAAAAAGCGCTTTCGATGCTTTCGTCAGGAAAACGCAGGATTTGCTGCTTCGGCGGCATTGGATGGCTTGCCAAGGGCTACCCTTCCAGCGAAACATGGGCGCCGCTTCCTCGATCGAAATAAGTGTACTTAAAATAGTACACTTTTTGGCATTTTCTGCGGCTTTTTCGCATGCATGAGACGATGTTCCCGGAGGACATCGTCATGAAGAAAAAAGTACTGCCCCTGAAGCCGAAGGACGTCGTAGACAAGAAGGCCGAAGACATCCCTCCGGAGGTCATCGAAGCCTTTAACGAGATGATCGCCAAGGAATGGGACGGCGGATCAGCACGGGTCGTCCAGAAGGACGTGATCAAGAAGATCGTCGAAAAAGGCATTTCCCGGGACGAAATCTTCAAGAATAACTGGCTCGACGTCGAGGAGATCTACCGGAAGAATGGCTGGGATGTCGAATACGACAAGCCCGGCTACTGCGAGAACTACGACGCATTCTTCGTCTTCTCCGAGAAGGAATAGCTCTTCCCTACTGGCCGCCTGCAACGCAGGCGGCCTTTTCCATATCGGGTATACTTGAAATATGTTTGGAGAAAGCGGTTTCGAAAATAGCCTTGGCGGCTCGATGGTTTCGTACAGGAAACGCGAGCGTCCTTCCCTTTCCCCGGAGGAGCACGAAGCCGCGAACGAGCGGCTGAGGCGCCTTGGAGACGGCCTTCGTTTCTTGCGAAAACTCCGCACACAGGCGCTTGAGGAACCCGATATGGAGATAGTCCGGTCCATCCTCCGCGAAGCGCACTTGTTTTCAAAGGAATTAGCCAACGCCATTCTTGAGCAGTCGATGGCAATCGGCCCTGAAGATCTCGATCCCGAATTCGTCGACACACTCGAGCGCGCGACGGAAGAGTACCGAGGCGAGGACGAGAGCTCGAACTACAGCCTTCCTCCCCACTTCTCAGTCGGAAACCTAATGCGCGCGACCGACGACATGCTCGCGCGAATCGAAGAAAAAACAAAATCGCTCGAGAAGCCCGACCACAAGCTCGGGAAAGACGAACTTGATTATGCACTTACGGAATTCCTGAAGGGAACGAACGACTTGGCGAGAGAAGCCCGCGAAAAATTCTTCGAAAAAGGCGCTAAAATCGGCGGTGTCCTTTCGGGCGGAAGCGTGTACCTCGAGATCGCAAAAACGCTCACAGAAAAGTACGGGGGCCTGGGACATGACATTGAAACGTTCGTGCTCGCCGTTGATCAGAAAAAGGACAAGGTTGTTTCGGAAATTGAAGACAAAGAAGCGAAAGCTGTACTAATTGTCGATGACGTCATCAATAAGGGCGGAACGCTTATCGCTGCTTCCCGCCTCGTGGGCGAATCGTTCCCGAATGCCCATATCTACACAGGCGTCCAGAACGATAGTCCGGGAGGATTCAGAGAGCGCGCAAACGAGGTTCATGAGAGCCATCTTTTCGGAAAGTTCCAGGACTTCGCTGACCTCACCGAAGAAGGCAAGTACGAAGACGCGCTCAAGATATATGACGAAGCCATAAGGTATTCCAAGGAACACTCTTTCCCGCTTGCCTCTGGCTGGGACAAGATCCGATCACGCATCCTTGCAAAACATCCCCAGAACCAATAACCAAATACGGACGTAATACATACTTGTATATGAGAAATATCATCCGAGAACAATTCAGAGGATTCATCCATTTCGTAAGAACTCAAGGCGTCGTCGGGTTCGCGGTCGGCTTCATACTCGGCCGCGCCATTTCCGACCTTGTCGGATCGCTTGTGAACGACGTTATAAATCCGATCATCGGTCTCGGACTGTCGCGGTTCAACGATCTCGGCAACCTTTCTCTTACCATCCACGGATCGGAGATCCGCTATGGCAAGACTCTCTCGCTTCTCATTAATTTCTTTATTCTGGCGCTCGTGGTTTATTTCGTCATAAAAAAGGCCGCCGATGTATTCGATCGCCCAAAAGACGAACCGCTTCCCCCGTCTGGAAAATTAGCCCCAAAAGACGTTCCGCCAAAGGATACGAAGCAGGCTTGAAAAAGCCTGTTTTTCGTGTAGAGTAGATCTCGCATGCGCGCTTAGCTCAGTTGGTAGAGCATCTCATTGACGTTGAGAGGGCCGGGGGTTCAAGTCCCTCAGCGCGCACCAAATCTTTTCAACTCGCCTTGTTTATGTAGTATGAGGACATATGCTCCTTATACTTGATTTTGACGGAACCCTCTTCGACAGCGTGCCTCATATCCACCGCGGAATGACAAACGTATTCGGTTCCTGTAACCTGCCCGTTCCCACAGCCTCGGATTTCCTGATACACATCCGGCCGCCGTACATTGATTACTATCGGTCGCGGGGTGTGACGCTTGATGCGAAAGAAGTCGATCGCCTTTTCATCGAAAAGGCGAATGAGCCAGGCGCGACCCTCTTCCCTGATGTCGTCCCTGCCATCGAACGGTTTGCCGCAAACGGTCACACCCTGACCATCGTAAGCGGCAACTATGCCCACCGAGTTCGGACACCACTCGAAATCGCGGGCATCGATAAGCATTTCGTGGCCATTCACGGCGAGCACGAAGACAAGGTCGAGGCCATTAAGAGCCTGGTTCGCATGTACGGTGACTCGAATGGGTCACTCATGGTCGGAGACACCGTTCTCGACATACTGCATGCGCGGCAAGCTGACGTACCTGCCCTCGGCATCATTCGGCATCCCGATTTCGAATGTGTCGGCCCACACCTCATCGAAGCAGGCGCCATAGCATGTGTCAGATCGCTCCCCGAAGTCGAAGATTTCATCGAGAAGGCGCTCTAGCGCCTTCTTTTATTTACATATTTCCCGCGAGCCGTATAGTAAAGAAGCGTATGAAAATACTCGGCATCGAAACATCGTGCGACGAGACGGCAATCTGCCTTATTGAGGTTGATGAGAAAACCCGCGAGGCGCGGATTCTCGGCAATATCGTCCATTCCCAAATCGACGTCCATGCTTCCTATGGCGGCGTTTTTCCGACACTTGCAAAACGCGAACACCAGAGAAACCTTGTGCCCGTGCTAAGGAAAGCCCTTGCCGAAGCCGGCACTCTCGAAGAAGCAGCTCCTGCACCCATGCCTGAAAAAATAAAAGAAATTCTCGCGCGGGAGCCGGAGCTTCTTGAAGCATTCACCGCGTCGGCACTTTCGATCAAGAAACCCGATATCGATTACATCAGCGTGACTGTGGGACCAGGACTTGAACCGGCGCTTTGGGTTGGCATCAATTTCGCCCGCGCCCTCGCGACGCTTTGGAATGTTCCGATAATTCCCGCGAATCACATGGAAGGCCACATTCTCACGGCCCTCGTGCGAAAGAACGGAGATTCATACAAAATCATCGGCAAGGAAATAACCTTCCCGGCCCTTTCCCTCCTCATTTCCGGCGGTCACACCGAAATTGTCCTCATTGAGAAGCCGGGATCATATCGAATCGTGGGCGAAACGCGCGACGATGCGGTGGGCGAATGCTTCGACAAAATCGCACGCACGCTCGGACTCGCCTACCCTGGCGGTCCAAAGATATCGAAACTTGCTGCGGAGGCACGCGCTGAGGACATCAATAGTCCGGAGCCTCTACCCCGCCCCATGATCGACAGCAAAGACCTCGATTTCTCTTTCTCAGGGCTGAAAACTGCCGTGCTCTATCTTGTTAAGAGACTCACCGACGCAGGCGCTCTCGACGAACGCGCCAAGAAAGGCATTTGTCGCGAAGCAGAAGACTCAATCATGGATGTTCTTACGGCGAAAATGCGCAAAGCAGCGGAAACGTATGCAGCCCGTTCAATCGTGGTTGGAGGCGGTGTAATTGCGAATACAAGAATCAGACAGGCGCTTGAGACCCTTGCCGCTGATTCATCTCTCGACATGTATCTTCCTCAGACTGACCATGCGACCGACAACGGCCTCATGATCGCCCTTGCCGGATTCTTCAATATTGAGAAGGCCGTGTCTGCCGAGACCGATCTCAAGGCGAACGGTACGCTCCGGATCGGCAAATAACACTCGGATACGGCTTTGCGCAAAGACCCTTAAAAAACGCCGTTTTTCCTGCTATTATGGGCTTCTATGGACCAAAATTCCCGGAAAGAGCCGAATATACCGGCTAAATTCCTCAAGCCCTACAGCCCCGCCGAGACCGAGCCAAAGGTATACGAAAAATGGCTGGCCGACGGTTTTTTCAAGCCTGAAACATGCGTAGAGAAAGGGATGACCAAGGCCGATGCGCCGGTCTTCTCGATCATTCAGCCGCCGCCGAACGTGACGGGCACCCTTCACATGGGACATGCACTCGCCACTGCCCTCGAAGACATCATGACGCGTTTTCACCGCATGCGCGGTTACCGTTCGCTTTGGCTCCCGGGCACTGACCACGCGGCCATCGCCACCCAATCGAAAGTCGAAGGCATCATATACAAGGAAGAAGGCAAACGCCGCCAGGACCTCGGCCGCGAAGAACTCTTGCGCCGTATCGACGCCTTCGCCAAGGAAAGCCATGACACCATTGTCACCCAGGTGAAGCGCCTTGGAGCCTCTGTCGACTGGTCGCGCGAAGCTTTCACTCTCGACGACAAGCGTAATTTCGCCGTCCGCACCGCCTTCAAGAAAATGTATGATGACGGGCTCATTTACCGCGGCTATCGCGCCGTTAACTGGGACCCAAAGGGCCAGACCACCATTTCCGATGACGAAATTGTCTACGTCGAGGAAAAGACCAAGTTCTACTATTTCAAATACGGACCGTTCGTGATCGGCACCTCACGCCCGGAGACGAAATTCGGCGACAAATACGTGGTGATGCACCCGGACGATGCGCGTTATAAGGACTACAAACAAGGCCAGCAGATTGACCTCGAGTGGATCAACGGCCCAATCAAAGCAACCGTCATCAAGGACGAATCGATCGATATGAATTTCG
>DASTXF010000059.1:0-10317 GCA_035765615.1 Minisyncoccota bacterium
AGCGTCTCTTTAAGGAAGCCGAACTGGCGGTCCCAGATCACTTCCATGCCCGAGAACATACTCGTAAATATGATATTCATGCCGACGATGCCAGGAACGAGAAATTCGATGTAATTTCCCTGTCCCGCCTTCTGGAAGACCGCCCCGAGCCCGTACCCCATGGCAATGAGATAGAGAAGCGGCTGGAAGAGCGACCCTGCGATGCGCGATTTCGACCTCCAATATTTTTTAACCTGACGAAGCCAAAGTATGTAGATCTTTTTCATGGGTTTCGTTTATCGTCTGCCTCCGCGCCACAAATTCCTCATCTGGCGCATATGATCCATGCCGCTTCCCTCTTCCTCGCGGATGGCGCGACCGGTGAGGGCGAGAAATGCATCTTCGAGTGAGGCTGCATTGGTGCTTTTCTTAAGCTCATCGGATGTGCCTGTCGCGATGATCGTGCCGTGATCAATGACGGCGATGCGCTGGGCGATCTTGTCCGCTTCTTCCATGTAATGAGTCGTAAAGAAGATCGTTGTGCCCTCTGATTTATTAAGCTCGCGGAGATACGACCACATATGATTCCTGGTCTGCGGATCAAGGCCGAGCGTCGGCTCGTCGAGGAATATGATTTTCGGATGATGGAGAAAGCCGCGGGCAATCTCGAGGCGGCGTTTCATGCCTCCGGAGAATTCTTTTACAAGGCTGTCTTTGCGGTCGTGAAGATCAACGAGCTTCAAAAGATCTTCAATGCGGGTATTGAGCTTGTCCTCGGGAACATCATAAAGAACGCCGTGAAGCTGCATGTTCTCCCATGCAGTAAGATCGTCATCGAGCGACGGGTCCTGAAAGACAATGCCGAATGAACGGCGCGCCTTGTCCGGGTGATGAACGGGATCGAAACCGTTCAGCGTCACCTTTCCATCCGTCGGATGAAGAAGCGTGGTGAGGATCTTAATGGTCGTCGACTTGCCCGCACCGTTCGGACCAAGGAAGGCAAAAATCTCGCCGTCCTTCACGTCGAACGATATGCCGTTTACCGCCGTGAAATCGCCGAATCGTTTCGTTAAATTTTGTACGTGTATCATATTTATGCTGAAAACCCTCCCATGATACAGTACGCCCATGAACCCGAAAAGGTTTAAGGCCATAATCCTCGATTATTACCGGAAAAGCGGCCGGCACGACTTGCCATGGCGCAAAACCCGCGACCCGTACCGCATCCTTGTCTCCGAAACCATGCTCCAACAGACCCAAGTGCCGCGAGTTTTGAAGAAATACGAGGAATTCCTGGCTGAATTTCCGACCGCTTCAGACTTGGCAAAAGCTCCGACAGCCCAGGTTCTCAGAATATGGCAGGGTCTTGGGTACAATCGCCGCGCGCTTCTCCTGAAGCGCGCGGCTGAATCCGTTATCCGCGACTTCGGCGGCAAATTCCCAAAAACGGCCGACGACCTTGAATCTCTCCCCGGCATCGGACAATCGACCCGCGGCGCCATCATGGCATTCGCCTTCGATATCCCAACCGTTTTCATTGAAACCAATATTCGCGCCGTCTTCCTTCATTTTTTCTTTAAAGACAAGAAAGGCGTGAATGACAAGAAGGTCCTGCCCCTCATCGAAAAGACCCTCGACCGACGCGACCCGCGCGCATGGTATTACGCCCTCATGGATTACGGCGTTTACCTCAAGCGCATCCTGCCGAATCCTTCGCGAAGGAGCGCTCACCACGCCAAACAATCCCCTTTCAAAGGCTCGAACCGCGAAATCCGGGCGCGGATCGTAAAATTCGTCCTTGGCGGAGCGCGTACCGAAAAAGAAATCGCCGACCACATCGGCAAAACACGGCACGACGTGCAAAAAAATATCCGAAATCTCGTCGCTGAAGGATTCATGAAGGAAACCGAAGGCCGGTATGAAGCGTAGTAAAAGCAAACGTAGCAAAACTAAGCATGAAAGTCGCACTCATATCCATCATCGCTCTCCTCATCGCTTCGGGCGGCTATCTCGCCTATTACATAACGACGCGTCCCAGTAATACGCCGAACCAAATCGCCTGCACCATGGATGCCAAGCTCTGCCCCGATGGCTCATACGTCGGACGGATCGGCCCGAACTGCGACTTTGCACAGTGTCCGGGAACTTCTCGCGGAACGGACGCGACTTCCTCGCCATCCCAATAGCACATAAAAAAGCACGGGTCCGAAGACCCGTGCTTGGAAGCAAACGGAAACAACTAATCAGCGCGCCTTGAGTCCGTCGAGAGTGATCGCGGCGCGTTCACTCTCGACTTTCTCCGCAACCGCGGCTTCGACCTTTTTCTGGTCCGCCGTCTTATCGAGCGGCAGAGAGAGATTGTCGAAACTTTCCACGGGAACCGTCTCTTCGTGAGAAGCGACGTAGGAAACGCGAACCGAATCGCCCGGCTGGGTGAGCGTCACCTTTACGTGGTCGCCGCTTGAGACCGTGAAGATCCGCGACACCCCGGAGAGGTGGAAGTAATACAAGCTGCCGTTGCCGCTCACATCCTGGCGGATGCGATCGACGGTGCCAGCAAGCGTTTCCACCTCACGACTCTTGCTCAAGGCGATCTGCTCGCCCGACCGGAAGATGACTGACTGATAATTTCGCAAGGCCTCACTCTGAGTTATGCCTACCGCGACATCCTGCGGATTCGCCACTCGAACGAGCGCCACGCCTTGGAAGGCATGGTTGTCGTTCAAGAGCGGAACCACCGACGTCATCACGCCATAGACGTTGTACGTCTGCGGCGTCGAAGCATGGAGCTTCTTGTAGTTGACCTGCGGGTGCTTGTCGACAGCAGCCATGATGGCATTGTCGATCGCCCCGCCGTTCGTCCGGTAGAACACGCTCTTCCCCGTTCGGGAATTGGTATACATGAGGCCGATGAGCGAATCATCATTCGCGCTCTTCGACGTCACACCAGTCACCCACTCGAGATTGTCGTCGGACCCGACCACGAGGATCGGATTCTCCGCTTCGGTCACGCCGGTTTTCGCCCAGAAGGCATTCCACCAGCCGTCGAAGTACTCGCCACGTTCGTCGATATAGGTTTCGACGAGCCCAGCAGGCACCGCGCGATCAATCCACGCAGGAATCTCACCAAGTTTGTAACGCTTGATGTCTCCCGTTGCAGGATTGACGACCGCCACGCCGGTAAGCGTGCTGCCCGACCAGAGTGCCACGGGCGACCAAAGCGGAATGACCCAGTGTGGCTCTTCCTTTTCATCGAGCTCGAAGCGCGCCGTCGCCAGGCCTTCATTCAAGAAACCGTTCTGGCGCAGGTAACGCTCCAGATTGTCTCCGAAGAATGCATTGGGCATGTAGCGCATCCGCTTGCCTTCCGGCAATTCGACGAGGCGCGGCGCCCGCTCAGGGTCTTCCGCATCGACGACGATATAACCGGGGGCTCCGGACGTGCTTTGCCAAACCGTGAAGCCGTTGTAGTCGAACGGGAGCACGTACACCAGATGACCATTAACCTTCTGAAGCGTAACGTAATCCCAATCGAGCGAGAACTGGCTGCCGATCGCACCGGCGTTTGCCACCGCCTTCTTGGCGATGTAGAGGGCGTTTTCCTCCGACACCATGCGCATGTGCTTGGGGTCTTTCGGCTGAACGTCCTTGGTCCAATCACGCTCTTCGACTTTGCCGAGAAGCGCTGAGTACCGATCGGCGTTCAGCATGTGAGAGCCTGCGACGAGCGCAATAATGAGCGCCGCCACGTATCCGATCGGAAGTAACACTGAAGGCCGAAGCGTAATGCCTGGCCGCGAACTGATGAAGCCCCGATCGTATTCCTTCTCCTTCCAGCCGAGGAGTATTCCGTAGAGGATCCACGGAAAACCCACCACAAGGCTCACCGCCCCGAAGAGCGGACGAACGAGCGAGATGGAGTTGTAGTAGAAGATGAACCAATCGAGAAGGAACAACCCGAACGCCACGAGCACGAACGGGAACGTTATCTTCTTTGCACGGAGACCGAACGGCAAAACGCCCAAAAGGGCGGCAATGAGGGCGAGAACGAAATAATTCACGTTAATTTCCCTTCTTTTGTTGACTGCAGTTGTTGTTTCAAAATAACACTATTTCGTGCCAATTATATCACTTTTAGAGCATAAAGTCAATTATTGAGCCGCCGCAACAAGGGCCTATTTGCGGCATTTTCTGAGTGATACAATGACACGGCAATGAATCTCTCTGACGCCCTTGAAAATCATTTCCGCCTCTTGCCATCGGCAAAGGCGGCTTTGCGAAGACTCGGAATCGCGACCATCGAGGATCTCCTCTATCACTTCCCTATCCGTTACGGCGGAGCTGCGGATTCACGGGCGATCGGCGGCCTCCGCAAAGGCGATAGTGCGCAGATTTTCGGCAAGATAACGCGCCTCAAGACATCAAAGGGCTTCCGCACCAAAATACCGATGGCCGACGGCGTAATCGAAGACAATACCGGATCGATCAAGGCAGTTTGGTTCAACCAGCCATACCTCGCAAAAATGATTCCTGACGGATCACTCGTCCGTGTCGAAGGCAAAGTTTCGGAGCGCAAGAAAACCGGCGAGCTCTACCTTTCGAATCCCCAGATCGAGCGCATTGAAGAACTCCCATCTTCGGTTGGCGATTCTCTTTTCGGCGACGAGAGCGGCGTTCATGCGCTCAGCCCCATATACCCCGAGTCGCGCGGCATCACTTCGAATTGGATGTACCACACGATCCAAAAAATATTCAAAAGCGGCGTTCTCGAAACGCTTCGCGATCCTCTGCCTGCCGACATCCTCGAAAAATACAGCCTCCCGAGCTTCCGGACGGCGCTCGTCTGGATCCACGCCCCGCAAAACGAAAAAGACGCGCTCGCAGCGCGAAAGCGTTTTGCTTTCGAAGAGATTTTCTTCATTCAGATCGAACGCCAGAAAGAAAAAAAAGCCTGGAAAAAGGATCCGGCATTCGTGATCGAACCACGCGATGAACTTATCAGGAATTTCGTGTCGCGCTTCCCCTTTGCCATGACCGGCGCCCAGTCGAAGGCCATCGCCGACATCCTTACCGATTTCAAAAAAGGCCACGCCATGGCGCGCCTCCTCGAAGGCGACGTCGGATCGGGCAAGACGGCCGTCGCCGCCACAACAGCGTTTGCTACCGTGATGACGCGACCTGTCGCAAAAAACGGAGCTCGCCAGGACTTTGGCTCCCTCCAAGTCGCCTACATGGCACCGACGGAAATCCTCGCAACCCAGCACTTCGAGTCATTCATCGAATATTTCGAGCACGCCGGAGTTTCGGTCGGCCTCATCACGGGATCAGGCTGCCGCAAATTCCCCGCCAAAGTTCCGACGTTTCGAAACGGCAAACGCGAAAATTGGACGGATATATCGAAGCCGCAGCTCCTTAAATGGGTGGCGAACGGCGAAATACCGATCGTGATCGGCACGCATGCCCTCATTCAAAAGTCAGTGAAATTCAAGAACCTCGCCTACGCCATCGTCGACGAACAGCACCGCTTCGGCACGGCCCAGCGCGCCAAGCTTGTCCGCAAAGAAGCCATGAATCCACACCTCCTTTCCATGACTGCGACCCCCATCCCCCGCACCCTCGCGCTTACCATATACGGCGACCTCGACATTACCCTCCTCGACGAAATGCCCCACGGCAGGAAACAGATCATTACCCGGATCGTTTCGCCGACGGAACAAGGGAGCGAGACCGCACTCGGGCGCGCAGAAATGTACGAAAAGATCCGCGCCGAACTTCGCTCCGGCCGCCAGGCATACATCATTTGCCCGCGTATCGACGAACCTGATCCTGAGAAGGAACTTGCCGTCCTTGCGAAATCAGTAAAGGAAGAAGCCAAGCGTCTCAAGAAAAGCATTTTTCCGGAATACGAAATTGGCGTCCTCCACAGTAAGATGAAAGACGCGGAAAAGGAGCGCGTCATGGCCGAATTCAAGGCTGGTAAGACGCACATTCTCGTCGCGACATCCGTCGTCGAAGTTGGCGTGAACGTGCCGAATGCGACGGTTATTCTTATCGAAGGCGCTGAACGCTTCGGTCTTTCCCAGCTCCACCAGCTTCGCGGCCGCGTGGTGCGATCAAACCATCAGGCATATTGTTTCGTTCTGCCGGAAACCGCCGGAGAAAAGACCGCCGAACGCCTCCGCGCCCTTGTTACTGCAAAAAACGGCTTCGAGCTCGCCGAATATGACCTGAGCTTCCGCGGTTCGGGCGAACTCTACGGCCGCAAGCAATGGGGAGTCTCCGACGTCGCCATGGAGGCGATCAAGAATATAAAAATGGTCGAAGCTGCACGGACCGAAGCCATCCGTCTTGTTGAAGAAGACGAAACGCTTTCGCGCTTCCCTCTCATGGCCGAGGAGCTCTCGCGGCGAGCTGTAGAGAAAATCCATTTCGAATAAAAAAGCGGCGGACCATGTGGCCGCCGCTTGAATTTTGGACGAACGTTACGGGAGAAGATGCGACATCAGCTCCTCGACGTTCGACTGGTGCACGATGATGGTGTCGCTCTCGATCCGGCCAACCCTCTTCAGGGGATTGAACGGAAACGATGCCCACTTTCTTCGGTGGCGAGTAACGGCGACGAAGCCGAGCTTACCCGAGATGCCCGCGACCGGGTTCCAGTCCCAGGGCGTGCAGGCGCCGGCCTTGATAATGTAAGCCGCAACCTCGCCTTTCCAGAGGCGGGCGAGCTTCGTGCCGATCGAGCCGCTCATCACTTCGATGTCCTTGAAGACCTTCGGTTTCCGCGTGGGGTCGGTGAGCTTCTGGACGATGAGCGACATATTGCGAGGGTCGTCGCCAAGGAGCACGTACTGGCTCGCGAGCGGCCGAGTGACGATCGAAAGCTCGCCCGTCGAATTGTCGCGCCAGTTGTTGCGGTGCACCTTGTCCGAGCCGGGACGATAGTAGTAGAACTCGCCCGTCATGACGTCGCCGACGCAGGCCGCGATGATGACGCCGTCCTGGACGAGCGAGATCATCGTGCCGATGCCGTGCGACTGCCGCCGGATGAAGGCCTTGGTACCGTCGAGTGGATCGACCGTGAAATAAATGTCGGTATCCTGCTCGGTGCACGGGATGGTCAGGTCCTTCTCTTCGGCGATGACGCCGTAGGTCGGGAACGACTGGGCGATGGCCCGCAGATAGATCTGCTGGGCCTCAGTATCGGCATTCGTGAAGAAGTCGAGCCCGCCATCCTTGTACGGCGTATCCTTTTGGGTGGCCTGGAAGGCGACCCGGTTGCGATAGATCGACTCCATCGCCCGGCGCGCCATTTCCTTGATGATGATGCCCATCGAGTGGCCGTTCAGTCTACCCGGCAAAATATATGCCGGTGCTTCAGTTATCGTATCCATATGTAAGGTCCTTTCGTATGTGGTTGATTCTATTTCCACCATAAAACACATTGTGATATATGTCAACAAAAGAAAAATCCGCGAGATGTCTCGCGGATGTAGCAGCCTCGAAAGGCTACGAATTCTTTTTTTCCGGTTTCCGATACCGGAACCTGATGGTAAGGTCCTGATGCTTGTTGAGCTTTCCTTTCCAAGGACCAAGATAGGTCGCGCCGTCGAGCCAGTACTTACCTTCCCAGCCCATGCCGGCCTCGAATGCCTCACCTTTCGGCGTCACGACATATCGATAATAGTTACCAGCATTCCCCAAGCGGACAACGACGTGCTCAATGGTCGAAGGCAGCCATTGTTTCGACGGTTCGTCGAACTTTTCGATCGGGATACGAACGTGCGCCGGGAGCGGTACGTCGCGCATGTTTCGGAGCGTCACCACATCGCCCGGAACGAACTGCTTCGGGACGCGAGTCTTTTTGGGCTTGCGCTCTTTCGGCTTCGGAATCGGGGCAAGGCCTCGTTTCTCGAGCATCGAACAGAGCGCCGTCAAAAATTCGACGTCGCGTTCGGCCCGAACAGCCTTGAACCGCACGTCGTAACTCGTGACCTGGTAGTCGGGGTCCGCTTCGCGGATCTCCTTCTCAACGTTCGCATATGTGACGAGCGCCTGGGAATACGGACTGGTTTCATCGGCGATGACAGCGCACACCGCCGTCACTTCTTCGCCTTTCCATCCGTAATCGAGGCCGAACATTCCGGCGCCGTGATATTTGGCTTCCTTTTGCTTGCCGTTTCCCCGCAGGAAACGGACGAATGCAGACCGAGCCCACGATTTTGGCACTTCGGAAAATGCGCGGAGAATCGTGTGGAGAGCTCGACGCGTTTCAGGCGTGTCGTGCTTTTCAATTGCCTGCCTTACGTCAAGCGAGTCAGACTCGTTGAAGCAATGCGGAAAATTGACGTACGACGATCCCCGTGAACCGACGAGCGTGATGAGTGCGTCGAGGTATTCATTGGCTCGCGCACGAACGCGGCGATTGGTGTCGATGCGCTCGGCGCGGGCAATGGCTTCACGCTGCGCCCAATAGTGGTCGAACGGCGTGTTGTCCTTTCGATGAGCTGCGTCGAGAACGTCAAACTTGTCCTTCCAAGCCTTTTGCTCTTCCGGACTGAATAATGGCTTTGCCATCGTGTATCCTTTTGTTTTCGGGTTGCTTCTCTCTTGCGGAGTATAGGCGCGAGGGCGCGAAAGTCAAACAAAAAAAAGAACCGAGGCGAGCTCGGTTCTTGCGAAATTATCCTGCGGAATTATTCCTGGAGGAGCGTGCGTATCGCATTCTGGATTTGTCCCTCAATTTCGATCGACATGTTCGGATCGCCATCGTGCGCAGTCCCGGGACCCGGGATGTTGAGGTAACGCTTCCAGCGGATGTAGAGACGCTGCTCGGCCGATTCGGCACCGTAAGCTTCAATGAGCCAATCACCATAATCGCCCGTCTCGTTCGAGAGGCCGAACGCTGCTTTGAGTTCGCGTTCATCCATAACGACTTGGCCCATGGACCACATGTCGAATGCGTGGACGACGGACCAGACGAGATGAAAGACTGCCGGGCTGCCTTCCTTTTCGACTCGGGAGATCGTGAGAGTGGCGGCATTGCTGCCAATCACTGCTTTGCGCGGTCCGCTTTCCTTGAGGACAGCTTTGATACCGTGGTGATGCCACCAGGAAGGCCATGGGAAGCCGCCGGACATGCGCGGCTTTTTCGTGATCGTTGCAGATTTCATGAGTGATTTCCTTAGACGAGCACTTGCCACGAGCCGCTTTCGCTCCGCGCATATTCGAAGGGGTATTTCTTCCGAAATTCCTCCTCCGTCATGTGGGTCGGCGTCTTGCTTCCGATATTCGTGTCGCACTTTCGGCATCCGTAGCTATGCGTTACGACGAAATCGTCAGGCTCGTGCGGGTCGTTTCGGTAATCGAACGCGACGTCGATTTTCCGAATATTCGTGCCGCCGCAGTGGGGGCACTTTTCCGGCGCATCCGGGTCGCGACCCATGCGGTAATACATATCCATCATGAGCCATAAACCGAAAGCAACGAGCGTGCAAAGGGCCGCCAAAATAATGACGGCAACGGGAACTGGAATATTATGAGGGTGCATTTGAAGAACAAAGGTTGCGTGTTGAGTCTTTCACTAAAATACAATTTTTATAGCTTTTGTCAAATAGCAAAAAGCCGCGTTTTCGTCGCGGCTTTGTTCCTTAATCGAGGGCTTTCCTGATCTCGTCCCGGATCTTGAGAAGCTCCGTCTCCTCAGTCGGTTCACGATCGCCGGTACGGTAGAGCATGCTTCTCGGGTCGTAACCAAGGAGACCCGTATCCCCCTCTTTCCGAGGGATGATATGAAGGTGGAAATGCGGTACAGACTGGCCGGCAAGCTTCTCCTGGTTCCAGACGCAGTTGAAGCCTTCGGCACCATAGATTTTCCGCAGCGCTTCCATGATCCGATCGGCAAGATCGAGGATCGCCAGGCGCTCGGCTGCTCCAAGGTCGGAGAGGCGCTTCGCGCAGCGTTTCGGCGATACGAGCGTGTGCCCGGGCGTGATCGGAATGTTCGTCGGAAAGGCCCACGCCAATTCGTTCGAGGCAATCTCGCGCGCTTTGATCTCCGGGATCGTGCAGTAAACGCACGGTTTCGAACTGTCCTGTGAGGGTGTTGTCGTCATAAAAGATGATTTCTTCATGTAGATTAAACGAGAATCATTGCCTGTCAAACACACTTGTCCGCCCTCTTGGACTCGAACCAAGGACCCTCGAGGTATAAGCTCGATGCTCTAACCAGCTGAGCTAAGGGCGGATACGTAAAGAGAACCAGATTTTATCACTTTTTACCAGAAGGAGGTATAATTCGGAATGAAAGGAGGGTTCCATGACGCCTACATCGAATGC
>DASTXF010000060.1:0-8152 GCA_035765615.1 Minisyncoccota bacterium
TATCTCCGCAAAAAGCTTTCGGAATAGCATGAAAATCATCATTACTGGAGAACCAAAGAGCGGCAAATCGACGCTTCTGTTCCGTTTGATTTCAGATGTAAAGCGGAAACAGGGTTTCCACACCGTCGAAATACGGGAACAGGGAAATCGCATCGGATTCGAAATGATTCCTTCAGATGGCAGTAAAAAGCGGATTCTGGCACACATGAAGATCCAGTCTGAACATCAGGTATCGAAATACTCAGTCGACACCAAAGCACTCGATGAGATATGCGAATCAGTCAAAAAATTCTCACCGGACGATCTTCTTTATATCGACGAAATAGGCCAGATGGAACTTTTCTCAGAAAAGTTCAAGGATCTGGTACGTTCGTACCTTTCCTCGAAAAACAACTTCATCGGAACGCTCACCGCCGTGTACTCCGACGACTTCACGAAAGAAATACACTCAAGAACAGATACTATGCTATTCCACATTACCGAATTCAACAGGGAAGAAATCTATGAGAAAATAAAGGCACTTATATGAAAGCAATCATCGGTTCGGCAAGCGAAAGAAAAATAAAAACCGTCGAACGAGCACTTGCTCCGATTGCCCCTGAAACTGTGCATGTTTTGGGCTTTAAAGCATCTTCAGGAGTCCCTGAAACGCCCTACGACAAGCAAACATTCGACGGGGCGCGTAATCGAGCAATGCACTCAAAAGAAGCGGGTGACGCGGACTTTTACGTAGGCCTTGAAAGCGGCCTCGTCGAGCGATACGGTCATATGTACGAAGAAGCCTGGTGCGTTGTCCTCGCCAAAGACGGTGCTGAATACCACGGTTATTCAAGCGGACTTAAAATTCCTGATTATGTTTTAAAACGCATGGACGAGCTCGGCATGGAGCACTGTGATGCCATGACGATCATCGAAAAGGAACACGGTGATTTACCGAACGACACTTGGGGCAACTACTCGGGCGGCATGATTCTGAGAGAACAAAGTCTCGAAGAGGCGGTAAGAAACGCATTCATCCAATGCTTCGCGCCAAAACACAGTTTCTACAAAACTAAAAAGTAAGAAAAAGCCCGGACGTTTGTCCGGGCTTCGACTATCCGACGGGTCGCTGGTATTTCTTCCAGAAGGGCAGCCAATCTTCCTTGAAGACGGCAAGCTCAATCACATCGTAGTAGTTGCCATCGCGGAAGACGTGCTTCCGGAGACGGCCCTCCTCGCGGTAGCCACACTTTTTACTGTACGCGAGGCTCCGACCGTTGAAGTCATAGACGCGAGAGCAGATCTTCCTCAAATTAAGCGTATTGAACGCATAATTGAGAAGAACCATTTTCGCATCCGATCCATAGCCCTTGCCCCAGAGCGATTTCTCGCCGATGAAGGCTCCGGTCGTGGCCGTGCCGTTGATCCAATCGATACGGTGCATGCCCATGACGCCGATCGGCCGTCCGGCCGTCGTGCACAGAGTGAGCACCACGTCGTTCTTCCGATCAGCAAGGCTGTCGAACCACTTCTTCTCGCCCGCGTGCAAAATCGGCATACGGTGCTTGAGGAAACGGTTAATTTCCGGATCGTTGATCCACCGCGTGAAAAGCGGCAGATCGGATTCGATGGGCAGACAGAGAAGGGCCGTATGGCCCGTGAGGAACGCTATCCTGTCATGTGTTTTCATAATAAGGAACTCCTGGCTGGTTCGGGCAAGAAAAATCCCGGCTTGCGTCCAGCCGGGATGGGTCCATTCCTTATTCTCGAAGAAAGAGGTTATGCACGCATGTCGGCTTTACACAAATGAACGACGGCCGCGTAATCGGCCACGATCGAAGAGGCCTGGCAGTTCCAGACCGGAGTTTCGTTCTTATGCATAAAGCGATGTATGTGCTTCATAGCCGTTTAACCTTAGCCCTAAAAGTGGTGCTTTGTCAAACCATCTGCTAAACTCTATCCATGGCCAAAATTGAGCCCAAAATTCTCAAAGGTTTTCGAGACTTCCTGCCCGAGAACGAAATCCCGCGGCAGAAAATGATCGAGACCATCAAGACGTCATTTGAAACGTTCGGCTTCGAGCCGCTCGAGACGCCGGCTTTGGAATACGCGGAAACGCTCATTGGGAAATACGGCGACGAGGGCGATAAACTCATGTACCGATTCAAGGACAACGGGGAACGCGACGTAGCGCTCCGCTACGATCTTACGATTCCTCTCGCCCGTGTGGTGGCCCAAAACGGCGACATGAAGCGTCCCTGGAAACGGTATCAGATCAGCCCTGTCTGGCGCGCCGACAACCCTCAAAAGGGAAGATATCGCGAATTCTACCAATGCGATGCCGACATCGTCGGTTCAACAAGTCCGCTTGCCGACGCAGAAATACTTGCCGTTGCAGCAACAACGCTTCGGAAACTTAATGTTTCAAACTTTGTAATCCGAGTAAACTCGCGCTCAATCATATCTACCTTTTACGACTCTCTCGAACTCTCAGAGGAGCAAAAAATCAAAGCCATTCGCGCCGTAGACAAAACTGACAAAATCGGCAAAAAAGGCGTCGCGGAAGAACTTGCGGCCGCAGGAATTTCCTCACAAAAGTCGGAGTCGATCATGGCGTTCTCTGACACCTCGATAGACGCTTTATCAGGCCAATCCGAGCTTTCGGGAGTTGCCGAGGCGTTTCCGGCCATTAAGGACTCGCTTGCAAGCCTTATCTCGATTATCGAATCGGCGGCAGCTCTCGTTTCGGACACAAAGTTCATCATCGACTTCTCAATCGCTCGCGGTCTCGACTATTACACGGGTATGATTTTCGAAACGGTTCTCACCGATCTCCCGAATTTCGGCAGCGTGCTCTCCGGCGGTCGCTACGACAACCTCATCGGCATGTTTTCGAACAAGCCTGTTCCAGCAGTTGGCGGATCAATTGGCCTCGACCGTCTCTTCGCCGCTCTCGAAGAACTGAAACTTATCAAAAAAGAAAAATCCGTTGCCAAGGCGCTTATCATCAATTTCGACGAATCGCTCCAAGGCGACTACCTTGAACTTGCATCAAATCTCCGAGATGCCGGTGTAAACACGATCCTTTATTTCGAAACCGCCGACCTCAAAAAGCAGCTTTCCTACGCAAGCGACAAAGGCATTCGATACGCCCTCATATATGGCTCAAATGAAGCCAAAGAAGGCAAAATCGTCATAAAGGACCTCGAAAAAGGCTCGCAAAAAGAGGTCCTGTGGAAAGACGCCGCAGCGGCCCTTGCATAACCAGGCTATACTGAAGGCATGTCCTTCAACATCTACCAGAAGATCTGCACGATCTTTTTTGGAGCACTCGCGGTCTTCTGGGCCATTCTTTTCGCGACCAGCACGAAAGGAATGCTCGCGAATGATCTTTTTGCGTTCGCATACGGACTCATTCCGCTTTTCGGCGGTGCGGCGGCAATGGTCGGTTACCGCAAATGGGGAGGCCTCTCGACTATCCTCGGCAAGGCGATCCTTCTTCTCGGCTTCGGTCTTTTCCTTTGGGGCGCAGGCGAATCTGTGTATGCGTACTACAATATTTTCCTTCACGTAGCGATTCCATATCCTTCTATCGCTGATATATTCTTCGCTCCGAGCGTTTTCTTCTACACCCTCGGTGCCATTTACCTCTCGCGGACGACCGGCATCGGAATCGGCCTCCGGAGCAGGATTGGTAAGGCGTTTACCGTCATCGCTCCCATCCTGGTCCTTGCTCTTGCATATTACATCTTCATTGTGATTGGCAGGGGAGGACAGCTTCTCCCAGATAGCACAAACCTACTCAAAACCATCCTCGATATCGCATATCCGCTTGGCGACTTCATCAGCCTCACGATTTCAGTCATCGTGGCTGGGCTTTCGTTCCGCTATCTTGGAGGAAGGTATAAGTACGATGTCATCTTCATTCTTATCGGCCTCGCTCTAATGTTCGTTGCCGATTCGGTCTTTTCATACACCACAACTCTCGGCACAAAATTCAACGGTGATTTCGGCGACCTCATTTTCACTTGCGCCGTCTTCTTTCTTACCTGCGGCCTTCTCGGCTTCAACAAGATCAAAACCGAAGTCGCCCCCGCTGATTAGCTTTCAAAAGCAGGGGCGTTCTGTTACCATTTCCGCATGGCAGCAAAGACACTTCTTTCGGGCGTAAAGCCCACTGGCAGGCCGCATATCGGCAATTATTTCGGAGCCATGAAGCAATTCGTGGACCTTTTGAACACGGGCGATTATTCGTGCTATTTCATGATCGCTGACTATCACGCGCTCAACTTCATCCAGAATGGAAAGGAAATGCGCGAAAATATCATTGAACTCGCGATCGACTACCTCGCAATCGGCCTTGATCCGAAAAAGGCAGTCCTCTTCAAACAATCGGACGTTTCGGCGCACACGGAACTCACTTGGATGTTCGACGCCATAACAACCATGCCGTACCTCATGCGCGCGCACGCATTCAAGGACGCCGAGGCTAAAGACAAGGAAATTTCGGTCGGAACATTCAACTATCCAATGCTCATGGCGGCGGATATTCTCCTTTACGATACCGATGTTGTGCCCGTAGGCGCAGATCAGAAGCAACATGTCGAATACACCCGTGACACGGCGGAGAAATTTAACCGAATCTTCGGCGAAACGTTCAAACTTCCGAAAGACCTCATCATCGAAAACGTCAAAACCGTTCCCGGCATAGACGGCCGCAAAATGTCGAAAAGTTATGGCAACGACATCGGCCTTTTTGCTTCTGACGATGAAATCAAGAAAAAGGTCATGTCCATCGTCACGGATTCGGGTTCGGGCGTACCAACCAACGTTCGCGCCATTCACGAGCTTTTCCGCGACAAGGCATACCTCGATAAGCTTTACGAAGAAAAGAAGGGCAAATACAAAGACCTCAAAGAAGCCCTCATGAAAGACATCCAGGACTTCATTCGTCCAATGCGCGAACGGCGCGAGGCCCTCGCCAAAGACAAGAGCAAGGTGATCGCTATCCTTGAAGAAGGCGGAAAGCGGGCGCGAGCCAAAGCCGATGAGGTCCTCGCCCGGGCGAAGAAAAATATCGGCGTGACTCTCTAACACACACAAACCATGGAAACCATGAAGCAGCCGAGCGGGCAGGTCGAGCGAATGCTCAAAGTAAAAGTACCGAGCATCATGAGCGCAGAAGCGCAGAATCAGCTTGTGGTTTTCAGGAAGGCTCTCCAGGCCGTTCTTGCCATACGAAAATTTGGCGAGGATCAGGAGATGCTTCTCACGTGGATAGATAAGTATTCGGATGCCTTCAGAAAGGCGTTTGCTAATATGATCGAGCGCGACCCGAACTATTTCGACGGCTACGCGACGCTCCACGACATTCCCGAAGAAAAATGGAAGGAGATCGAGGATAGAACATACACGAATGAATAAACCGCTCAATCCTGAAAACGCCGCCAAAGTCGGCATCGGAGTCATGGTCGTCAAAGACGGCAAGGTACTCCTTGGCAAGCGCAAAGGATCACACGGAGCAGGGGAATACGCCTGGCCGGGCGGACATTTGGAGTACATGGAATCCTTTACCGACTGCGCTAAACGAGAAATCATGGAAGAAACCGGCATCGAGGTAGACAATATCCGCTTTCTCCGTCTCATGAACATCAAAGACTACGCTCCGAAGCACTATGTGGACATAGCGCTCCTTGCCGACTGGAAAAAGGGCGAACCGAAAGTGCTCGAACCAAACAAGGTCGAGTCGTGGGGCTGGTATGACATCGATTCGCTTCCTCAGCCTCTTTTCAAAGGCATTCCATACACGATCGAGGCTTTCAAAACCGGACGCAATTTTTGGGACGCATAAACAAAAAGCCGCACGAGGGAGTGCGGCTTTGTTATTATCCCCGTCTTTTCAATCGGTGGATATGAGCTTCAGCGTGATGAAGATGCCTGCCGCCGCCGAACCGATGCAAGCAACCGTAAGCCACGCCGGAAAATTCACCAAGTACGCCGCAGTGGTCCAATGATTGCTCGTGAACATGCTTTGCTCGTACATCTTTTGTGCGACGGAACAGATCCACGGATTGAAGAACAGATCCACCCTCGCCGCGCAAAACGAACAGACGAAGCAGATCAGGGAAGAGATAAGCCAGATGAGGAATTTCATGATTCTGGATAGATTATACAATAATATTATACTAAGTCAATATACGGATCACCCTTGAAAACAAGAGTTTTTTTGGTACCATGAACTAGCCAACGACCCGGCTGACACCGGCGAGGCAGAAGAAAGAAACCGGCAAAAACCGGCGTAGAATCTTCCGGAATCGCCCCGATGGCGGAAAAAAGGGCGCACGCAGAGTCTGCGCCGAACACAGGGTGGCACCGCGATGAAATCGCCCCTGCGGACGTATCGAACGATATTTCCGAAGGGGCGTTTTTTATTTGCCCCTCTTATGAGCTAATGAATTACTAATGAAAATAGCAATTCCAACAAACAAAGTCATCGAGCACGCCGGAGAAAAAGTCATGATCCGCGGCTTCGTGCACGCTCTCCGCGCTCAATCGAAAATCGCCTTCCTTGTGATCCGCGATATCACGGGCACAATCCAGGCAATCGTGGGCAAGGAGAGCCCAGCATTCGAGACAGCCAAAGAACTGTCACTCGAATCAGTTGTGGAGGTTCATGGCCTCGCCAAAAAAGCAGAGCAAGCTCCGGGCGGAGTGGAAATCGAGGCGGAGTCGATCGTCGTCCTTTCCAAGGCGGCTCCCGAACTCCCGATTCCCGTCGTCACCAAAAAAGGCGGGGAGGAGACCGAAGCGCCGATTCGCTTCGACTACCGCTGGATCGACCTCAGGAAGCCCGAGAAAGCAAAGATATTCAAAGTTTGGACGGAGCTTGAGCGTGGCTTCCGCGACTACTTATTGAAAAACAACTTCATCCAGATTTATACGCCGTCATTCATGAGCACACCGTCGGAAACAGGCGCCTCGGTCTTCGAAGTGAAATACTTTGACAAGAAAGCCTACCTCGCCCAGTCGCCACAGTTCTACAAGCAAATGGGTATCGCATCTGGATTCGAGAAGGTATTCATGGTCGGTCCGGTCTTCCGCGCCGAGGAATCCTTCACCACGAGGCATCTCACCGAATTTACCGGCTGGGACTTCGAAATCGGCTACATCGAATCGCACCATGACCTTATGGACGCCGAAGAAGGTATGATTGTAAGCGGCTTCGAAGCGGTCAAGAAGGCATTTCCTGAACTGAATGTCGAGGTTCCGAAGCAGCCATTCCCGCGCATCCCAATGGTGGAGGCAAAAAAGATCCTCAAGGATCGCGGAATTCCGTCACCTGAAGATCATGATCTTTCTCCAGAGGAAGAGCGAGCCATCTCCGAATACGTGAAAGAGAAATACAACCATGATTTCGTCTTCATCACTGACTACCACAAATCGAAGAGCGCCTTCTACCACATGCGCCACGAGAATGACAACGACCGCGCCAAGAGAGCGGACCTTCTGTACCGCGGCATTGAAGTAACGACCCTCGCCCAGCGCGAGCATCGTCCGGAAATCCTCGAGAAACAGGCGACAGAGAAGGGAATGAATCTCGAACCGCTCAAAGATTATCTGAACTTCTTCAAGTACGGCTGTCCTCCTCACGGCGGCGGAGGCATTGGCCCGGGGCGCCTAGTAATGAGGCTCCTCGATCTTCAGAACGTTCGCGAAGCGACCTATCTTCCGCGCGACGTGAAAAGACTCAATCCGTAGGACCCTCTTTGGAAAAGGCGCGAGCAGAAGCTTGCGCTTTTTTCTTTTGTATAGTATATTTCCTATGGGAAGAGGGTAGTTTCCTCTCTTTCCAAGCCCTTTCTGGGGCAAACAGTTTTCGGGGAGGCGCGCCTTAGATGCGCTTCTACGGTACTGCAAGCCCTCAAACTGGCGTTCCCATAATTGCACATTCAGCTCACGCTGACGCCATCGGGATTGTTCTTTTTATCGCATCCGCTTCGGCCGATGCACGGTATCTCGAGATACCCTTCCGGTGCCGCATAATTTCATTGCCGCACCCACAACCACCTGCCGCCCTCATTTCGAGGAGCGGCTTTTTTCGTGCTAAAATGGGCCCACAATGGCCTTTACCGTCAAACAGGACCACTTTGAAGGACCCCTTGAGCTTCTTCTT
>DASTXF010000061.1:0-7873 GCA_035765615.1 Minisyncoccota bacterium
GACACGGGCAAGTACGCCAGGGAAGAGAGCGTGAGTCGTGAGGAGGACCACGTCGAGAGGGTCGCCGTCATGCCAGAGCGTCTGCGGAACAAAGCCGTAGTCGTACGGGAAGTCCTGAGCGGTGTGAGATACACGATCAAGAGCGATGAGCCCGGTTGTCTTGTCGATTTCGTATTTATTTTTCGAGCCTTTGTTGATCTCGATAATGACATTGATTCGGTCTTCGGTTCCCGGATTGACTTCGTGAAGGATGTTCATGAACGAAAAGTTACGATGATAAGGTTATTCCGCGCTCTCGGATTCGGTTTCTTCAGACGCCGATTCTGTTGCGGTGCCTCCGACAGGGCGGATGTCTATCTTCCAGCCAGTAAGCTTGGCGGCGAGCCGGACGTTCTGTCCTCCTTTACCAATAGCGAGCGATTGCTGGTCTTCAGCGACTTCGACGGTAGCCGTTTTTGCGGCTTCATCAAGCCTTATATTGCTGATCTTTGCAGGAGAGAGCGAATCTTCGATGAATTTCTTTTCATCAGGAGACCACTCGATGATGTCGATTTTTTCGCCGCCGAGTTCCGAGGTAACCGTCGAGACGCGAACGCCGCGCTGACCAACGAGCGAGCCAATAGGATCGATGTGAGAGTCGTTTGACACGACCGCAATCTTCGAACGCGAGCCTGCTTCGCGAGCGACAGCCTTTACCTCAACAGTCTTGTTTGCGATTTCCGGTGCCTCAATTTCGAAAAGTTTTTCGAGGAATTTAGGATGCGATCGCGAAAGTTTAAGGAAAACACCGCGAGGGGATTCTTCTACGCGATAGAGATATGCGCGGATGCGCTCGCCCTGCTTGTAGTGTTCCGAACGGATCTGTTCTTCGAACGGGAGAACGCCCATGGCGCGTCCCATGTCAACGAAAATAGTTCCCCGCTCGATGCGCTGAACGGTGCCCGAGACGATGTCGCCTTCGCGCTTGCCGTATTCGCCGAGGACGGAAACCTTCTCCGCTTCGCGGATTTTCTGGATGATGACCTGCTTCGCAGTTTGGGCGGCAATGCGGCCAAAATCATCTTTTGGTTCAAGAGGGAAGAGCATTTCCTCGTCGACTTCGACGTTCTTCTTTATGAGACGCGCTTCATCGATCCAAATGTGGTGTTCAGGGTTGTAGCGGACGCGCTCGTCTTCCGGCGGAAGTTCCGGCATCTCCTCTTCTTCAGGAATATCAATGACTTTGGTGTCGTCGACGACGATTTTTACCTGGAAGAACTCGGTAGCTCCGGTATTTATGTCGAAGGTAGCCCGGACAATCTGGCCGCGCTTGCCGTATTCCTTCTTATATGCGGTTGCGAGGGCCATTTCTATGGCTTCAATGATCTTTTCCTTCGGTATGCCGCGTTCCTCCTCGAGCTGGCCGAGAACGGAATGAATTACTTTAAGGTCGAACATGCTGATTCTTTTGTGGCTCTGTTGAGCCATTTAATAAAGAAAGTCCGCCGCGAGGCGAACTCCTGTGACTGAAATTGACCTTATTAAGGTATACCTTCTATGCCAATTTGTCAATGTACCTATATAATAGTGACATGGTTAAGTACCTGATCCTCCTCGCTCTTATCGGCGGAGCCGTCTATTTCAGCTTAAATTTCGACAATTTCGTGACGACAGGCCTCAATTCTCCTGAATTTGGAGCCACGCTTTCACATGGCGCATCGTGGAGTGTCGCAAAAACCTCGGAGGAAGAGATTGATCTTTCCCGCAGCCGCTCGGACGGTCAAAAGGACTATATTTTCATTCAAAAATTCCAGTCTCCGGAGAACACCTCGCTTTCCGTGCGTTTGTCCCGCGATACCCCTTTTTCGACTTCCAATGAAAAACACGCTCATTTGGGACCATGGGACGGCATTACCTTTTCTTGGACAAGCGATCACGGTATAGAGGCAGGTTTTGTATTCGCGTCAGGCCAATATCTTTATGTTGTGGGCACCGAAGGCCTCTCGGATACATCGCGCCCCTTCATTGATGAGTTCTCGAGAGTTGCCTCGACCTTAAGAGTGGAATAACGCCCATCGTTTTTTTGGCGTTTTGATATACTTATATGCATGAGAAAAGCACGCATCGTTCTTTTCGGGATATTATCATTAGCGATTATTGGTTCGGCGCATGGCGTATCCGCTCAAAATAGGAACTCCACAGCGCCTTCATTTTGTCCGGGCTACGGAGAGACGGTAGTCGATGTCTCCGTGTCGGCGCCTGCAACACGTGTCGCAGCAGGGGCATCGCTTCCGATCACCGTGAAGCTTGCAAACGTTACCGACCGCACGCTTTCCGGCGGCGCGGTTCTCATACGACTTGTTGCAAACAAGCTCGATAATGAGGTGCTCGCGAAAGCTCAAGGCGGCATATTCGTCCGCATGATTGCTCTCGACGGTCTCTCGCTCGCTCCGCGCGCTTCGAAGGAGACGTCGGTCACTCTCGACCTCTCCTCAAATTTGCCGCAGGGAACGTATTCTCTTGAAGCGGTCTATACCGGATCGAATGCCTATGATCTGGAAAACCCGGATGCGAACGCAGCGGAAGCAAGCGGAGCGAATTTCGGGTCCGCAACGCTCTATGTCGTGAATCCAGCTTCGACGGGCATTATTTATATCGACCCGAAAGCCGTCATGGTCAATGACACGGGAAGTGGCAGCTCGACTGCTGTGACGGTGAGTCTCGTTAATACGACCAATGCTGCGGTAGCGGTTCCCCTTCTTTGGAAAGCATATTTCTGGCAGGGAGTGAGCGAGAAAATGCTCGTCCAGAGCAGCGTGGGAGTAGTCCGCGTGCCGGCAAATGGCAAAGCCCAAGCGACGTTCAATCTCTCTGATGCGAAGCATTCCCGCTATGAGGTAGTTGCGACCGCTCAGTCCGAGAAGATCGCTTCGATCATGCCGGTTGAAGTGGACAAAGAGGTAAACGAATCGATGCTTCGTTACCTCGGCGCTTTCATGGCTCCGAACAATGGCGGAACCGTAGCGTATGCGTGCATTCACAATGTCTACTCGGATGATACGGAAGGCAGAACGGTGAACTTGAACATTCTGAGCGAGTCAGGGAGCACGCTCGGGACGGGCGCCTTTCCGATAAGTTCTGGAGTCCTTGATGGAGCAGTCTCGAAATCGTTTGTTGCGGCGGTCGGCGCAGCGACGAACCTTCGCGCGGCAATTGTTTCGGTGAAAGGCGACACGCTCAGCTCCCTTGAAGGATCGGCAACATGCGCGGACCTCAACACGTGCTCGTCAGCTGCTTCTTCAAGCGGCGCTCCGGCTCCGGTTCCGAATTCGGATATCATACTCGCGGTTACTCTTATCGCAGCGGGCGTCGGAGGATTACTCGCTCTTGCCATACGGAAGAAAGCTTTGAAATAAAAACCATGAAAAAAATACTCATTGCAATACTCTCCGCCTCGGCAGCGCTCATATCGGTATTCTCTGTCGCTCCGATCGCAAATGCCGCAACGTGTTGGGACAACTACACGTGTGGTTGGGTAGATGTTACGAACGTTTCCGATTTCGGTGTTCCTGCGGGAAGTGGTAACAACTTCTACAACGATGGTCCTACAGCTGATTATCTCTGTCAGCTCAAGGGATATGACAGCTACACGTACTACGCGAACATAGGCAAATGGAAGAGCCCGGGAGACAATTATCTCTGGGTTTGGAAAGACAATACTTGGAACAACATAGGCCACCCTTCGAGCAAATGGCTTGCTCAGATTTACTGCGCAAAGAAAGTGGTGACCAATACTCCACCGACGATAACGTGGACTTCCGCGCCGCAGTCTGTCGAATGTAACGCTACGTATACGGTCAGCGTGTCCGCTCACGATGCCGATGGCAATCTGAGTGCCGTTTCGATTGATAAAAACAATACTCCATTCGCGTATGCCGATGGAGGTAATGGCACTGATGGAACATCAGGCAATCCGACGTCAGACACGGGACCTCAGAAAGTCATATATACGGCATGGGCTACCGATTCCGTCGGAGGCGTTTCGGATAAGATAAGCACGGTTGTAAATGTCGGAGCGTGTACTGCGCCGCCGCAAGACTTGTGTCCGAATATTTCGGGAACTCAGTCGAGCGTGCCAGACGGCATGGTTATCGACTCGAGCGGAAACTGCGTAAGCAGCACGCCAGCCAATAAACAGCCGGTCGGTGTCCTCGACAGCGCGACATGCTCGTCGCTTAATGGCTGGGCATATGATCCTGACACGCCATCTTCATCTATCGATGTTCATGTCTATGTTAATGGCGGATTCGCGACCGCAGCGAACGCAAATGGCAGCCGTCCTGACGTAGATGCCGCATTCAATATTACTGGCAATCACGGTTATTCGATCTCGACGCCATCAGCCGCAATGACGGGTTCTCCGGCGCTTATTCAGATCTATGCGATCGACTCAGCCGGCGGTCCGAATCCTCTCATTGGTCAGTCGACAATAACCTGCTCGCCGCCTTCTCCGGCTCCAACAGGTCTTATTACGGCATCGCCGAGCTCGGTTCCTTCAAGCGGTGGAAATACGACTGTAAGCTGGGCATCGCTTAATGCGACAACGTGTACTGCGTCTGGAGGATGGTCGGGAACTAAGACGACATCGGGATCGGAAACGGTTAGCATCACGCCTCCGCAGACTCTTAATATCAAGTGCTCTGGATCGGGAGGCGATTGGAACGGCAGTGTTACTGTAAATGCAAGCCAGACGAATCCACCAGTTAATCCACCAAGCAATGTGACCGCGAGTCTCTCGGTGACTCCGACGTGTGCCGTGCCGAATACTCCAGTAACGTTTACGAGCACCGCAGGCGGATCCCCGATCAATTCCCACATAATCGAGAAGGATTCGAATCAAGACGGCGTCTTCGGAACTCTCAAGGATTTCGGTGCGGCCGGTGGTACTCAGACATACACCACAACTCTCGGTGCCGGACTCTATGATTTTAGGACCGCGGTAAATAACAGTGTCTATTCGGGAACAACTCGCGTTACGGTTGCTAACTCATGCAATAACAACGCGAATAATAATCCGGGAAATACAGGAACTACTGGCACTACAGGCACTTCGGGTACGAATGGAAACACGGGAAACAGCGGCAACAACGGTAATTCGCAGCCGTCGAAATGTACTGATCCAAATGCCTCGAACTTCGGCCAGGTAGGAAGCTGCGTTTATCCGTCGTTCTCGCTCACGGCAGACCCTTCAACCGTCCGAGCTAAGTCTCTTGCCGGATTCTCAGGCGTAACTGAGAAGGATATCAACCTCTCAATCAATCCTGTTGGAGGATTCACCGCGCCTGTCTTCATCACCGTTGATCAGTCGTCGCTTCCTACGGGCATAAAGCCAGAATTCTCGTTCGCGGGCGGTGACTTTAAGGACGCTTCGCAGAATCCAGGTGGTACGCTTTCGTGGGATGGATCGTTCTTCAGGAATAACGGCATCATCTTCTTGCCGGTCCGCATTAGGTTCGGCGGAACGCTCCAGAAAGATGCAAACTACGTCATAACGTTTAAGGGTATTCCACAGGCAGGGGGCACGGGATCGAATGCATCGCCGGCAACGGCCACAGTGACGATCGATTCGAAGCCGCGCTATCCAGGCTTCCAGGAACAATAAGTATAGAGCCTCACAAAAGCCCGCCTCGTGCGGGCTTTTGATTTCCCCAAATGAATATGGAGGTGTGGATTGATACGGTGGTATGATAAAGGAAGCATGAGAAAGATTTTCGCATCAACGTTCCTCGGTCTTTTAGCGGCTCTCGCTGCTTACGCAATGCCATCCATTGCTTCGGCTGGCACGGAGCACAATCTTACGGGCTATGCCTGGTCTTCAAACATCGGTTGGATCAGCCTCAACTGCACGAACGACAATACGTGCGCTGCTTCCGACTATGGCGTGAATAGAAATGCTGACGGAACGCTCACGGGTTATGCCTGGTCGTCCGCTATTGGCTGGATACAGTTCGGCGGACTCTCGGGATTCCCTACAGGCAGCGGCACTTCGGCCGTAAATGCCCAAATGAGCGGTTCAAATGTCATTGGCTGGGTGAAGGCAATCGCGGCTGATGGCCAAGGATGGGATGGATGGATATCGCTCTCGGGAACAAATTACAGCGTGACGCTTTCGAGCCTTTCGTTCGCGGGGTATGCATGGGGCGGAACGAACGTTGGTTGGATTAGCTTTAGTTGCTCGAACGACAACAGTTGCGGTACGTCCAATTACGGGGTTGTGCTGAATGGAGATGCAACGCTCGATGTTCAGAGCGGCGGATCTTCGATTGTAAACCAGAGTGCGGTGCCATACGGAACAATTCCTACATTTATATGGACGCTTACTAACCTTCCAAGCGGAACCTCGTGCACAGTATCGAAGACATCGACCGGAGGCACGTCGTTTACGACGGTAAGCGGCATAACGACGAGCGGTAACACCACGGGAAACGCGCTCACGAATGCCACGTACACTTATCAGATTCAATGTGTGAATGGCGCAAACACGCTTCTTACGCACCAAGTGAGCTTCACGGTTGCTCCTCAGCCGCCAGGATTCGACATTGGATCGTCGGATAGCGTCGGCATCCAGGTTCTCAATTCGGGATCGGCTGATTCGCAGCAGAAAAATGTTTTCGTGAATACTGTGGGTGGCTTCTCGAACCCAGTCACGATATCAATTACCGGTTTCCCAACGCCTCCAGCGTCGACGACGTTTAGTTACTCTTTGAATGGCGGAACAACGTTCTCGGCTAATCCTACGCCAGTAACTATTTCCAGTCCGTATTCTGCGGGCGCAGGCTTCAAGATGCGCGTTACGAGGGTCTCGGGAGCTCCGGCATTCACGAATAATTACACCGTCACGCTTTCCGGCACTTCCTCGGGATATCCGACTGCAACAAAGAACATTATTCTGGTTCCGAGCGCCTTCAACCCAGCGTTCCAGGAGTTTTAGCACGTCAAAATATGAAAAACACCCTTAAAACAGCAATTTGGATCATTGTTATCCTCGCCATCATCATTGCCGTGTGGCTCATTTGGTTCCATAATGAAAAGGCAAGCGTGGTGGAACCGGGAACGGTTGACGTCATGCAGAGTCTTACGGCAACCGGGAGTTCCAAGCAGGGGAATGACAGCAAAGTCTTGAACTCACTCTCGGCACCTGCTCCGACATCGTCGACGCCGACGACGTCAGGACAGCCGGAGAATGACATTTTGAAAACATTACAAGCGCGATAAAAACGTTCTATGAGCCGAAAGATAGCAGCATTATTGGCACTTCTCGCATCAGCTCTCATGCCGGCGGCAGCGTCGGCTCAGTCGTGGGCAGCTCCGAGCCTTACGCCTCCAAACGGAAACGTTTCCGTGCCTCTTAACATCTCATCAACAGCGCAATCAAAGTCCGGCGGCCTCCTTTTGAACACGGGCGGCGCGACGAACGGCCTCATCGTCCAGTACGGAAATGTCGGCATCGGCAATACGAGCCCACGCGCGCTTCTTGATCTCGCAAAGCAGAATAACGTTGGCCAGGTGCTTCTCATTGGTGAAACGGCAACGAATAACCGCGTCGGTTTCGGTCTTGATTCAAGCACGGCCTCGATGAGGATATTCACGGTCAACAATTCGAGCCAGTTCATTTCGTTCGGCGGCGTTTCGAACACTGACGGAGCCACCTATACTGAATACTCAAGGATTGGCGTAGGAGGAGGTAACTCGTACTTTAATACCGGCGGCGGCTCGGTCGGCATCGGCACCGCAGCTCCAGGATACAAGCTCGAAGTGAGTGGTTCCGTCGGTGCATCGTCATTCTTCTATACATCTGACCGAAGCCTCAAAAAGAACATTGCGCCGCTTGAGG
>DASTXF010000062.1:0-5108 GCA_035765615.1 Minisyncoccota bacterium
TATTTCGGTGGAACACCCTCTCGTGGAGAGCTAGGCGTCTGTATTATTGACTATAAACAATAATTATGGTATTATTACGCTAGCACTTTCACACATGCACACCATAACGAAAGCCCAGAGCGCCAGGCTGACGCAGCTTATCCGGGATCCCGGCTTCCAACTGGAAGTCGCGAATCTCCTTAAACCTGCCGATAAGCGGTACGGTCCGAACGACCTTCCGCAGATCGCGCTGTCCCAGTCCCGTCTCTACGCGGTCATTGCGGCCGCGAAGGCGCTTCTCACGCTCGGTTTCGCCGAGAAGTTTGAAGTTGCCCTCGCCATGCTCATCGCGGGAGACTGTCCCGAAGCCGTTACGCTGTCAAACGACATTGCTCACTGGACGTGGGCATCAATGCAGCCGATCCTCGGCGGCGATCGGATGACACGGCCGGCTTTCATCGAGACGGACGAGTTGCCGTCCGATGAAGTCGAAAAGGATCGGGTGCGCATCGTCGCCACTGCGGAGCTCCTCCTCGCGGCGCTTCAGAGCACTGCATAAGCCGCAAGGCTTGCGAACCACACATGTCATTATTGACCTCTGTGTGGTTTTTCTTTTCTTGAAACTTGAGTCCTCACTTCTACCAGGGCATACTAAAGCATGGCTACAACATACGTCGCCCTCATTCGCGGCATTGGACCGACGAATCCAAATATGAAAGGGGAGAAGCTTAAGGCAGCTTTCGAGTCGCTCGGCTTCAAAAACGTCGTGCCGGTGATTGCGAGCGGCAATATTGTATTCGAGAGTGCTTCAAAGAGTCCCTCTGCGCTCGAAACAAAAATCGAGCAGGGACTATCGAAGATCCTTGGATTTTCCCGCGCGACAATCGTGCGGAGCCGCGCTGATATCGAACGCCTCATCAAGAAAAATCCCTTCAAGGGCGTAAAGGATGAAAAGCCCAATTATCTCGTCGTCACTTTTTTCAAATCAGGACAAGAGGAAGCGTGCACGGTGATAGACCTTTCCAAAGGCCCGACCCCGGAATTTATGCGGGATCTCGAGAAGAAGCACGGCAAAGACATCACGACACGCACCTGGAAGACGGTCGGACGCATTTTGAAGGCGATGGATTCTCTCTAGCTTGCGTGTGATACCACATAGAAAAAAGCGCGCGACGGAAGTCACGCGCTTTTGCGAATGTTTCGATTGGCTCAGATCGGTGTGATGCTTTCACCGCGCCGGTAGGAGAAGGTTTTCTGTTCACCCTTGTAATATACAAGACCTTCTCCGTTCCACTGGTATTTGCAACCATCGCGGATGCCGCCTTCCGGCATTTCGTGGCTTTCTACCCGGACAAGGAGCGTGTTGAGCTCGCTGTCGTAAGGGGAACGGCAGATCACGAACAGTCGTGGTCCGCTGATCTGGTAGAGTCCGTTTACGGTATTGAGCGCGAGGATCACTTCGTTCTTCTTGAGAGCAAAGTGGATGTCTCTCGCTCTGCCGTAACTAGATGCCAGGATTTTGCTGCAGATCAGAATCCCGACTACTAGGGAGATGATGCTTGCGATGACGTGGCCGTCCGACCAGAGTATTCCTGCGGCAACAGCGAGTGACAACCAGCTTATGCCGAGGATGAACCCTATGACGTGAGTAATAATCGATTTCACTTTTCCTTTATTGTGGTGAACGATGCCTACCGTCCTCGAACGGTCTTCGCGCCGGAGCGCGTGCCGAGGGAAGATGTAGGCTATCTGGATACCATTATACCATATAATACCTAAAAGTCAATAATACTTTGAATTCAAAAAAAGCCGCTGTTGCGGCCTTTTTCGTGTCTCGTTTACTTTCCTGGCTGGGTTGCGCAATTTGTATACCCAAGGTCCATCGAGTTGTTTCTCATGATGAGGGCGGTATTGCCTTTGTTCCAGAACACGAGCGACTCGTCCGCATTCGCGAATCGGGCGCCGTCGGCGGACATTGTCTGTGCGAGAGTCGTCGTTGGAGCGCCGCCGATAGAAACGTCTACGCTTTCGGTTGGGTGCGGAGGTTCGCCGGGCACGGGCTTCGTCGTTGTCGGAGTGTCGTAAAATTCAGCCGATACGATTTTGCCTTTATCACAGAAATACGTAGCTGCAGCAATGAACGTGCGAGACGGGGAGGGCCTCTCGGAAGCGCGCGGCGGGCGCGAATATGTCCAAACGACCGCGACTGCGACAAGAGCCGCGATAATAAATGTCCATGCGTTTTTGTTGTTCATGACCTGATTATACTCCTTGTTTCGCCCGCATGTCTGGAGTGTATATTGACCATAATTAACATGTGTGTCAGTATTTGCCCGGGCAGCGTTTTGTCCAGCTTCGCTTTGCGAGGCCATAGTTCATCACAATCAACACGAAAGGCAATATGGACTCGTTTTCGGACGAGCTCGACCAACGCGGAACGATTCTCGCGTCCCAGCTGGCTTGTATTGGAGTGCTCCTGGTCGCAGGCATCGGTCTTGCCATCATTGAATACTTCTTTCCGTCCTTCTTCTCGTATTCGTACCTGAAGTGGGGCGGGTGGGAATCGGTCGGCAGGTACTGGCCGTTCTTCCTCTATGGCGGCATCATGTCGTTCATCTCGTGCTTCGGTCGCGCATCGCTTCAAGCGAGCGAGAAGAGGCAGATCTTCGGACTCGGTATCGTTACCTCGATTCTCGCGGGCGTCTGGGAAGAGATCGCCTACCGGTGGATTTTCATCTGTTACGCGATGATCATCATCATGGTCACGAACTTGATCTTCGGGAGCGTTCTCGGATGGATCGCCACGGCCGTTCTCGGCGGTGCTGCGATCTACTGCTTCATGGAACGCAAGATCGTCGCAATGATCTTCTGCGTTCTCGGAGCGGTGTGCGCCGTGTGGCTCGCGCTCCACGTGAATCCGGTGTACCTGTTCTACGATTACGTCCTCGTGCCGGTTATTAACCTGACGACGCTCCATGAAATGAAGCCGATTCTCTACGGAAACTACGGGAAACTCTTCATTTTTGGAGCGATCGCGGCGAATGCCTGGTTCCGCAACGGGCACAAATACCAAGGTCCGTTCGGCCTGGTAAATTCATGGTATGCGGGCATGGCGCTTCTCTATGCCACGCTCACATACGGCCTCTGGACCGCCGTAGTTGTACACGCGCTTTACGACATCGAATTCCATGCCGTGCGTTTCGTCTTTTCGAAGACGGCTGCGCCGCGCAAAACGGATCGCGGTGCGAACCGCGCGTACGACGAAGAGCCGGAATACGCCGGCAGAAATTAATTGCAAGCGTCGCCTTCGGGCGGCGCTTTTCTTTTGCGCTGGCAGCCAAACGAAAAACGCCCGAAGGCGTTTTTCTTTTTTAGTGACAAACGTACTGATTGCCGGAACTCGTAGTTTCCCAGCCGCAGGTCGAGACATTTGCATTGCCTCCCGATGAGCTGTTGCCGGAAACGATCCCTGGATACGGGCTCCAAAGGGAAGTCGACATGCCGTACGTTCCGTTCGAGTTTACCCCGCCCGTCGACGTGGCATTTGTGGTGCCTTGCGATACGGCGTTTCCATTGCCGCCGATATTTGGCGTGGTCGTCGGATACCAAACGCCGTTATACCAGTAGCCGCCGCTTGGATTTGTGATCGCAACGGAAGAAGACATGTTCTGGCTATTGTTCATGGGGTACCATGTGCCATTGTTCCAATATCCAGCGATGTCAGTAGTGCCCGACGCAGGAACGGCATTGTACCAGTTACCGTTATACCAATATCCGGTCGAGCTGAGCGGACGAAGCGACATGCTTACTGAGGCTCCGTTTGTTGAGACCGCACCAGAATTCGAAACAGTTCCCGATGCCGTGAGGCGGGCGTATGTGTTCGAAACGAGACTCGAAAGTGCGGCTTTCGTCATCGATCCGAAATACCCTGTGGCCGGAAGTCCGTTCGCGCGCTGGTACGCGGAGAGAGCGGATTTGGTGATTGACCCGAAATACGTCGTTGCAAGCGTTGGGCTCTTATAGCCTAATTCCGAGAGAAGTCCTTGAAGGTCGTAGACGGATTGTCCCGTCGAGCCAACAGTGAGATCCGGAAATGCCGCGAAGTTCGGCAATCCCGCGCTCCCATACGCCGACGTGGTGAACAGTACGGTGGGACTATATGTCTGCGCATTCACGACAGCAGCAAGGGCAAGAGACCCGGCCGCCGCTCCGAAAGAGGCGAGAGCGGCTGCCATGACGCCTTTCTTTATGGATAGGTTCATATGATTTAGTTATTAATTAATCCTCATGTGCGCCATTTTGGGCTTAAATTGGCCCAAATCGAACGCGCGAGGCACATAATGAATACGAAATTGCGCCGACGTTAGGTTTCAGAAATGATTTGGCGAACCAGGTGAATAACTCGGACGGGAAAGCGACGTACTAAGAAGCGAAAGGCTCCAGGAATGCCTTATACATACGAGTCCAAACCTTACCTCGGCAGCAAGGTGGACGGAAAGGCTCGAGAGGGCCTTTTTCGTTTGCCGGCGTTACAAACGTTCTAATCATTTCTATCATTTATGAATCATTTCCCATCGGGGAAGCCTAAGATAGTAGAGAAGGCTTTTTCCTTGGTCGCCATCGGCGCGCTCGTCATTGGCGGCTTTGCTAGTCTTATTTCAGCTACTGCGGTATACGCGAATAACGGCCTTACCGTAACTGCCAATCCAAATTCGGGTACGCTCCATGCCGGTGATCAGCTTGAAGTTGATTTCAATGATCCGTCGGGCACGACTGATGCTGTCGCTGACTCATGTCTCGTGAACGGAGTTGAGACCAAATCGACATTCGCGAATGTGTCTCCGGGTCTTTACCATGTCATATATACTGTCGGCGCGAGCGATACGAGCCGTGCTGCGGGGCAGGTGCCGATCAATTGCACTCTTCATCAGCAGAATTCCGTGACGATCACGGCATTTGATGACAACAATACCGTGGCGATCGACACGACTGCGGCAACTTCGACCGGCTCAACTGGCTCAACCGGCGGCTCCACAGGCACCACCACTCCTTCAGGCACCACCTCAAACGGCACTCCTTCGCAAAACGGCGGTCTCTCTGCTTCGGCAGTCCCAAGCACCGGAACGCTT
>DASTXF010000063.1:0-4057 GCA_035765615.1 Minisyncoccota bacterium
CGATACGCGAACGCCTCAACAAGGCCGCCGTTCGCATCCAGATCCCGGTTGGCGCTGAGGAAAACTTTTCGGGCGTGATCGACCTTATCAGGATGAAGTACTACACCTTCGAAGGCGAGAAGGGCATTGACGTCATCGAACACGAAATTCCTGCCGAGATGAAGGCGGAGGCGGACAAGTACCACGCCGAACTCGTTGAACGCATCGCTGAAACTGACGACAACCTGATGAATGCGTACCTCGAAGGCAAGCAGTTCGATATTCCGACCCTCAAAGCAGGCCTCCGCAAAGCAACCCTCGCAAACAAGATCTTCCCTGTGCTTACAGGTACGGCTCTCAAGAACAAGGGCGTGCAGCTCGTCCTCGACGCTGTCGTTGACTACCTTCCGTCGCCTCTCGACATTCCTTCGGTGAAAGGACATCACCCAGATACGGGCGAGGAAATCGTCCGTCATCCAAGCGATACGGAGCCTTTCTCTGCTCTCGCATTCAAGCTCCAGAACGATCCATTCGTCGGTGCACTTACTTTCTTCCGCGTTTACTCGGGTACGGTAGAAGCCGGCTCTTATATCTATAATTCTACGACGGGCAAGAAAGAGCGCCTCTCGCGCATCGTCCGCCTCCAGGCAGACAAGCGTGAAGAAGTTCAGAAAGTCTTTGCCGGTGAAATCGCTGCAGCTGTAGGCCTTAAGGATGCGCTCACGTCCCATACGCTCTGCGACGAGAACAATCCGATCGTGCTCGAGGCCATCAAGTTCATGGAACCTGTGGTGTCCCTCCGCATCGAGCCTGCAACCAAGGCGGACCAGGAAAAAATGGGTACTGCTCTCCGCAAGCTCGCGAACGAAGATCCGACCTTCCGCATTACCTCGAATCCTGAGACGGGAGAGACGCTTATCGCAGGCATGGGAGAACTTCACCTTGAAATCATGGTGGATCGCATGAAGCGCGAATTCGGCGTGAATACCAACGTCGGCAAGCCGCAGGTGGCCTACCGCGAAACGATCCTCGGCGAGGCGGAAGCAGAACACAAATATATCAAGCAGTCTGGTGGTAAGGGTCAGTACGGCCACGTAAAGATCAACCTCAAGCCTCTTCCTCCTCTTGTTGAAGGCGAAAAGGTTCCGAAGAACGTCAAGCGCTATGATGATTTCGAATTCATCAACTCGATCAAGGGTGGTGTTATTCCGAACGAATTCATCCCAGCCGTTGAAAAGGGTGTTCGCGAAGCAATGGACCGCGGCATCGTCGCCGGTTACAAGATGGTGAACATCTCCTGTGAACTCACCTTCGGTTCCTACCACGACGTCGACTCGTCGGAAATCGCTTATAAGATCGCCGCTTCCCAGGCTTTCCAGGAAGCTTCAAAGAAAGCTAAGCCAGTTATCCTCGAGCCGATCATGAAAGTCGAAGTAGTTTCCCCTGAAAAATTCATGGGAGATATCATCGGCTCGCTCTCTGCCAAGCGCGGCCAGATCGAAGGCACCAACCCGAAGGGTCAGGTTCTCTCGATTATTGCCAAGGTGCCTCTCGCGGAAATGTTCGGTTACACTACCGACCTCCGCTCGATGACCTCGGGACAGGGAAGCGCTCAGATGGAATTCGATCATTACGAAGTCGTCCCTCCGAACGTAGAAAAGGAAATCGTCGCTACGCGAAAATAGGTCCAAACAAAGCCGCTTCCGGGAAAAACCGGAGGCGGTTTTCGTTTTGCTTGGCTATTGATATGATAGACGGGTACTTATAAGCGGTAATAAAACGAATAATGGGATCTTCAGCAAAGAAATCCGTCACGATCGTCATCGTGCTCATCATCGTAGTCCTCGGTCTCTGGTGGTACTTCGGTTCTTCTCAGACTGCGGGAACTCCAGCGACGAACGGCACGGCGACGCAGACAGAGTCTTCAACGGGAACTTCAGCTAGCTCGCTTTCTGCGGCTGACGTAAACTCGATTGACGCAAGCCTTAGCAACCTCTCCGCGGATTCGTCGGGCGCGGATCAGGGCCTTAACGACAAGCCTGTCGCTCAGGGTCAGTAATTTTTCTTCCCGAATCATATGAAAAAGACAATTCTCCCGATCGCATTATCAGCTCTCGCTCTCGCGCTTTCGGCATCGTCCGCATATGCGGCCGACCTCGGCGCATCGGTTTCCGTTTCGGCAAATGTTGGCACCGCTGTTGGTACCACGACTGTTCGCGCAGAGATGAAGGCCAAAGCTTCGGCGGCGCTCCAGGCACGCTTTGTCACCAAGGCCAACGCCGAAATCGATCGCCGCATTGCAGCTTTGAACCAGCTTGAAACCCGCATCGGTTCGATGAAGAACGTATCTTCGTCGGACGCAGCTTCTCTCGACGCCTCGGTTCAGGCCCAGATCAGCGCCCTCAATGATCTCAAGACCAAGGTGAACTCGGATACGGACGTTACGTCCCTTAAAGCAGACGTGAAGTCGATCACGGGTTCATACCGCACCTATGCTCTTATCATTCCTCAGGGCCATCTTCTCGCTGCGGTTGATGCAGTGAATTCGATCGCTGACAAATTTGCTGCGATTGATACCAAGCTTGATGCTGCTATCGCATCGGCTAAGTCTTCGGGCAAGGATACAACCGCCGCAGCATCGGCTCGCGCCGACATCGACGTGAAAGTCGCTGACGCTCGCGCTCAGGCTCAGGCAGCTCACGACGAGATCGTGGCCCTCAAGCCAGACCAGGCGAACGACACGCAGTTTCAGGCGAACAAGAAGGCGCTCCAGGACGCTCGCGCTAAGATTCAGGCTGCTGAGCAGGATCTTAAGGCTGCTCGCCAGGATGTACGCACCGTCATTTCTTCTCTCGGCATCAAGGGAGTAGAAGCGAACGCAAATGCTACGTCGTCGGCAACGGTTTCTCAGTAATACTAGGTATAAGAAACGAGAAAAAACCGGCCTCTGGCCGGTTTTTTCATGATCGCGGGAGGGCGTAATAAGCACTTGACTTTTTTATAATTAAATGATAGCCTTATAACCCGAAGACATTCAACGCTCTTTGAAAGGGATGACAACTCATCCGGCATGCCCGGACGTCACTTTCGCACGAGAGCGTAACCCCGAACTGAAACTTGAAACTCATGAAAACACAGTCGTTTCTCCTCCGAGCGCTTTCCGTGCTCGTTCTTCTGGTCATTGGCTTCACGCCGGTCTACGCCGGCACGCCCCAGCCGACGGTTGTTGATGTGTCGAATAGAATCACACTTCACGCGAACGAAACCACCATCTTCGGCATCGTCGTGTCGTCGACCCAGCGCGTCCTCGTCCGCGCCGTCGGTCCCGAGCTCGCAAAGTTCGGCGTGCCGAACGTGAACGCCGACCCGACGCTGACGGTCTTTTCCGGCCAGACGCCGATCGTTACGGTTGACGACTGGGAAGATCAGCCGATCGTCAATGGAAAGCCGCTTACCACCGCGGCCGCCATCTCGGCGGCGTTCCAGGCGACTGGGGCGTTTCCGCTCGACTCGGGCAGCACGTCGGCCGCGACCATGCTGACCCTTGCACCCGGTGCCTACACCATCCAGGTGCATGGCGTCGGCGGCCTCGCCGGGGAAGTCCTCATCGAGGTTTACACGGTGCCGGATTCGGTCCCGAACTGATCCATCGATCATCCCTCAAAGAAAAACAACGCAGCGCACAGGCGCTGCGTTTTCTTTTGGGTATTATTGACTTTTTTATATATTGTGATATAATTATAGAGGTACATTCCAGAACAACTCCTGATCTTTTCCTCATGAATAAAGCCATTATTGGTCTCGCGTGGGCGCTCTGTGCGTCCATTGCTTTCTCCGTTTCGGCTCATGCCCGAAGCGTTTCCCGTCCGTCCACCCCAGCGTTTGCCCAAGTGTCGGCTTCGACGAATGTCCAGCCGACCGTCAATTGGACGGTCGACGGGCAATCGCTCAAAAGCAAGCCGCTCGTCGCGGGCGACAGCTACCAGCCGATCGCGACCTTTTACGGGGATAACCCGTCGTCGGTCGATGCGTCCTTCCGGTACATCTACGTGTACTCCCGAGGGCTCACGAACGTCTG
>DASTXF010000064.1:0-4017 GCA_035765615.1 Minisyncoccota bacterium
GAGACGAGAAGGACCCGGAAAACCGCCAGTTTAAGGCGCTCCAGACGGAGAGCGCCAAACGCCTTGGCAGAGCGATTCTCGCCGAAGTGCCTTCGGATTGGTGGAATAATGCCTGGACAAATAAGAATCGATGAAAAAGAACCTGATTATCAACGTATGTGGGTGGTACGGCGTCATCGCGCTTATCGGCGCCTATGCGGCTCTTTCGTATGGTGTCTGGACTGCCAATGACTCTGTATTCCAGGTTTTTAATGTTACCGGTTCGCTTGTCATTGTAATCAAGGCTCTTGCGCAGAAGGACTGGCCAGCCGTCGTTCTTAATATTATTTGGGCGGTGATCGGTTTCGTGGCGCTTATAACCTTCATCAAATGATCTCTCGAACTGAAAAACTCAATCCGAAAATCTTCGACGCTGGCGTTGAAGAAGCGCCAATCCGCAAAGGTTTCGGTGAAGGATTGCTTGCGGCAGGGGAGAAAGACAAAAACATCGTCGGACTTTGCGCTGATCTTACCGAATCGACGCAGATGCATCTTTTCAAGAACAAATTTCCTGAGCGCTTCGTCGAAATTGGCGTTGCCGAGCAGAATTTGGCCACCGTTGCATCCGGCATGGCCGCCATGGGCAAGATTCCGTTCATAAGCTCATACGCAACGTTTTCACCAGGGAGGAATTGGGAGCAGATTCGCACCACGGTTGCGTACAATAACCGGCCAGTAAAAATTGCTGGATCTCACGCCGGCGTTTCCGTCGGCCCTGACGGCGGCACGCACCAGGCGATTGAAGATATCGCCATCATGCGAGCGGTGCCGCGCATGGTTGTCATATCGCCGTGTGATGCGATCGAGGCCCGCAAAGCGACAATTGCCGCGGCCCAAAACGGAACTCCGGTCTACCTTCGCCTTGCACGCGAAAAGACGCCAGTCATGACAACGGATGCTACGCCGTTTGAAATCGGCAAGGCAAGTATCTTCTTTGAGCCGCCTGCCGGTGCTCCGGATGTCGCTATTATCGCCACGGGCGCTCTCGTTCATAAGGCTCTTCTTGCTGCCAAGGAACTTGAAAAGGAAAAGATCGGCGCAACTGTCGTAAATCTTTCCACGATAAAGCCGCTCGATGGAAATACCATTCTTCGCGTTGCTAAAGCCGCCCGTGCTATCGTTACGGTCGAGGAACACCAGATCGCCGGAGGCATGGGATCTGCTGTTGCTGAATTCCTCGCAGCAAACCACCCGGTTCCGGTTGAATTCATTGGTGTTCGCGACCAATTTGGCCAGTCGGGAACGCCGGAAGAATTGATAGAGCACTACGGCATGGGTGTAAGCCATATCAAAGACGCAGCTCGAAAGGCAATCAAACGAAAATAATATGGATATTTTCTCGAATTCCCAGCTCCTTCTCATTGATGCGTCGTATGCTTTTTTCTTTCTCATAACGACCATTTTCGGCATATTGGTCTATCTCAAAAGCTCGCGTAAGACGTCGCACGTCACATTCCTTCTGCTTTCGCTTTCGGTTGGCATATACCAGATTTCGCACGTGATCGGCGCATCGGCAGTCGATGCCGAGTCTTCGCGAATCGTTTTCCAATTCTCGCTCTCGCTCATTTTCATGGTTGCCTTCATGGTTCATTGGATATCTGCCGTCGTTGAGCGAGAAAAAGAGTATTTTCGCGGAGTGGTCGCTATGTATGCGGCGGGAGTTGTTCTTCTTGCAACATATCTCCTGTATCCGAATACGTACCTGCTTCCGTCTGTACCAAAGCTCTATTTTCCAAACTATTTCCAAGCAGGAAGCCTGTATTGGCTTCTCGTCGTTTACTTCGTGATTGGTTTCGTCATCTTGATGCGGATGCTTGTGAAGGCGTACCGCATGGCAGACGCCACGCATAAAAACCGCCTTGCGTATTTCATGGCTGCAGTGGTCATTGGTTTTCCTCTTGGCGCAGGAGGATTTCTTCTTGCCTACAACATTCCGTTCGACCCGATCTATTCCATGCCGTTTAATTTGTTCATCGTTCCTCTCGCGTACGGTACGCTTCGCTACGACATCATGAATATTCGCCTTGCCGCCCGGAAAGCGCTCGCATATCTCGTATTTGTTCTCGGCACGGCGCTTTTCATCCTTGCGGCAAATGCGGGACAGTCGATTCTCGAGGCTGCGTATCCCTGGCTTCCTGACTGGATCGCGCCGCTCGCTTCGTCGCTTGTGATCGTGCTCTTCGCCGGTTATATCTGGGAGCGTATGGTTGATCTCGAAACGCTCAAGTATGAGTTCATCACGGTCGTCACGCACAAATTCCGCACTCCGCTTACTCGCATCAAGTGGGCTTCCGAAATCATCAGGCACGAGGTTGAAAAGACCAAAAGCCCTGATCAGGAACTCGCGGTAGGGGAGATCGAGAATGCGAATGAGCACTTGGTCGTCCTTACCGATATGCTCGTGAATCTTAAAAACACGAGCCAGTCGTCGTATTCGTATGAATTCGAGGTGACGGACCCATGCGAACTTGTTTCCTCAGTGGTTGAAAATATTCAGAAACGCGTGGCTGACAAAAAAATCAAGCTCACCGTCGATTGCGCGGCGAAATCCGCATCAGCGAGCGTTGATCGCCGAAGGATGCTTTTCGCTCTTCAGATCGTGGCGGAGAACGCCATTACTTACACGCCGGAAGGTGGCACTGTCTCGATATCGGTCACTCATGATCCGTCGGACATATATATAAAAATCACCGACAGCGGCATTGGAATCGCAAAAGAAGACCTTTCGCGCGTATTCAGCAAGTTCTGGCGCAGCAAGGCGGCCAAGGCGGTCGATACCGAAGGTATGGGCATCGGCCTCTTCATGGCCAAAGAGATCGCCGAGCGCCATGATGGCGACATATACGCTTCTTCTGAAGGACTCGGCAAGGGCGCAACATTCTCTGTGCGCTTGCCGCTCGTGAAAGAGTAGCTTTAGACGATCGTTTCCTGTTTGCGTCCGATGAGGGCGTTCTTGATCGTTTCTGGATCGGAATACTCTAGCTCCGTTCCCGTCGAGAGGCCGCGGCCAAGGACCGACAGGCGAACTGCACGGGCTTTCACCAAGGGTCCGATCAAGTTTTCGACATATTCCCGGGTGTGTTCGCCTTCGCTATTAAGTGACAGTGCAAGGATAATTTCCTTAAGGCCGCCTTTGGCGCGCCGCTCGATGGTTTCCGTGAGCTCTTTCGTGCGGATTTTCGATTCGGGATCTTTTTCGACGAGGGAAAGGGAATTGCCGAGGACGAAATAATAACCGTCATAGACTTTGCTCTTTTCAATGGCGTCGAGATCAACGTCCTTTGCGACGATCATGAGCGATTCTTTGTTGCGCGATTCATCGCGGCAGACAAGGCACTGGACGGCCTCGGTGTTTTTGCGGTCGAAAAATCGATAGCACGACGAACAGACGGTAACGCGCGATGATAGTTCAGTAATTTCCTTGGCGAGAGCCGAACGGAACCCCTCAGAAGTACCGAGTAGGAAATATACAAAACGCTTGGCTTGGCGCGGTCCGATGCCGGGGAATTGCTTGAAGAGGTCGTTGAGGCGGTTCAGATGATCCATCGCTCCATTGTACCAATTCTAACGGCATGAAAAAGCCCGGACCGTAGCGGTCCGGGCTTTGTGAAGCCAAAGAGGCTTCAAAGCTTCTTAACGTCCTCCTGAATACCCGTACGAACCTTCCGGAGCGCCGACTTGATCTGGCAGAGCTCGGCGCCGTCGTATTCGAGCTGGGCGACGACCATTTTCGAGGCTTCGTCGAGGTTTATGTGGTAGACCACTTCTCCCGTTGGCGGTTGGGCCGCAAGACGGCTCCGACGCGCCTCGGTCGAATCGATGCTCTCGTTGATCCGGTCGATCATGAGGCCAAGCATCGTGTCGAACTGGACGAGGGCGGTTTTCACCGCCTCGCGCCGCTCAACGGAACCGAGTGCTCCCGCCGAGGACAGGTGAAGGTCCTCGGTGAAGCTCCGAATTTCCGCGAGCGCCCGGCGG
>DASTXF010000065.1:0-2246 GCA_035765615.1 Minisyncoccota bacterium
GCTCCTATCGGAACTCCAATCCACGCCGCAGCATCGGGTGTTGTCATTATTGCGCGCTCGGGCGGTTACAACGGCGGATACGGATCGTATGTCGTTATCTCCCATCCAAACGGTACTCAGACGCTCTACGCTCACATGAGCAAAGTCATTGCACATCAGGGTGATGCCGTCGAACAAGGCGATCTCATCGGTCTTGTCGGTTCTACGGGCAAATCGACCGGTCCTCACGTCCATTTCGAGGTTCGTGGCGCGGTCAATCCGTTCTAAGCCTAAGTCTGTCGGAAATTTTTCTCTCTGTATTGAAGCGCCTCAAGCATATGGGGCGCTTCAATTTTTATGCTGCCCTCGATGTCTGCGATCGTTCGCGCAAGTTTTACAAGTCGGTGATAACCTCGGCCAGATATGCCGTGCGCCATTGATGCTTTATCAAGTATGTCTTTTGTCCTTTCATCCATCGTGGCCACTTGAGTAAGTTCGTGAGACGACAAGCCTGAGTTTGTTTCTGAATCAATACCGAGTTCCCGCGCGCGGCTTTTCTGCATGTCTCGGGCTTTGGATACGACGGCGCGAGCGCTCTCCGTTTCCTTTTGACCCATTTTTTCTCGAAGGAGTTTGTCATGTTCGACGGCTGAGACTTCGATCCATATATCGATCCTGTCGGCAACTGGTCCCGATATTCTTTTTTCATAATTACTGATCTGTGCGGGAGTACATGTGCATTGTTTTCTTGGGGCACCCTTATTTCCACAGGGGCAAGGATTGAATGCGGCAATCAGAATAAAATCCGCAGGGAAGCACGCGCTCAAGGTACCCCGCGATATGGCGATTGTCCTGTCTTCAAGGGGTTGCCGGAGCGCCTCGATTGATCTTCGGCCGAATTCCGGGAATTCATCGAGGAAAAGGACGCCTTTGTGGGCAAGCGTTATTTCTCCTGGCCGTGGAATTGAGCCGCCTCCGATGATGGCCGTATACGACGCTGTGTGATGCGGCGCGCGTACGGGCGGCCGTGCGACAAGTCTTCCTTCAAGCATTCCTGCGATCGAGTGTATTTCAGTGACTTCGATCATTTCATCGAATGAAAGTGCCGGTAATATGGACGGGAGCGCCCGAGCCAGCATAGTTTTTCCTGTGCCCGGAGGTCCGTATAGGCCAATGTTATGTCGTCCTGCGGCCGCGATGACAAGCCCGCGTTTTGCGGTTTCTTGTCCGGCAATATCGTCGATATTTGGTCCTTCTTTGTGGACCGATAACTCTTCTCGCTGGTATTCCGAAACAGACGCGCTTATTCTCTTGCCGCCTGACACGTGTGCGCACACTTCTAACAAACTTTCGGCTCCAAAAACGGAAATTCCCTCGATGAGAGCGGCCTCTTCCGCGTTTGCTTTCGGGATAAATATCTCTGCGTATCCATTTTCTCTCGCGGCGCGTGCGTATGAAAGCGCCCCGCGTACTGGACGAAGGCTTCCATCAAGGGCAAGTTCTCCCGCAAAAATTTTTCCCGTCGGATCAAAACTGATCGTTTCGGATGCAAGAAGATAGCCCATGGCGATGGGCAGGTCGAATGAGGGTCCTTCCTTTTTAATGTGCGACGGAGCGAGCGAAACGACGATTTTCGCATTCGTGCGCTTCGGCGAATCAAAACCGGCATTTTTGATTGCCGCAGAAACACGATCTCTCGCCTCTTCAACTGCTTTGTCCGGCAGGCCGACAATCGAGAATGAGTGAAGTCCAGGCGATATGTCCGTTTCCACCGATATGATATGCGTTTTAAGAAGATGATTTTGCGCGCTCGATATCTTTGAGAATTTCATGTGCGCATGATCGCCTGTGTTCATGAAATAAAAATGAAAAGCCGCCCGAAGGCGGCTTTTCTTATTTCGTGTGTTCGAGGCAGGTACGCGCGGCCGGATTGGCTTCGAGCCTTGCCTTCTCGATCGGTTTTCCGTCAACTTCGCAAAGGCCGTAGGTTCCTTTCTTGATCTTCTCAAGCGCAAGTTTCACATCGTTGTACTGGGTTTCAAGAGGCTTGAGGATCGCGGTATTCAGTTCGTAGTTCTCGATATTGTCCGCGGTGTCCGCGAGGTCCGAAGCCTCGACGTCAACATCAGTTGCACCTGGCTCCCAATCTTTTGGATTCTCCGCGTTTTTGTGACCGACGCTCTTTAGTTCAACCTCGAGAGAGGCGAGCTCTTTTTCGAGCATCTTCTTGAAATGCGCTGTGTCTATAGTTCCCTGTTTCTTCATGT
>DASTXF010000066.1:0-4412 GCA_035765615.1 Minisyncoccota bacterium
CTGCGTTGACGAGGCCTTCAGCCGCCTTACCATGGAACATCGGAGCGAGCGAGGTGTAGCATACGACATCACGGGTCTTTTTCGGACCTTGAAGAGCGTTTACGCGCCCTGCAAGACTGTCGTAGCCGGTGCCGGCTTCAACGTCGATCTTCGAATACGATACCGATTCAAGGAAGGAAGCGTCTGAAGGGTCGCCTTCCTTGGAGAGGAATGCCCGAAAATCGGCATCATTCCAGTCTCGACGCGAAACAGCAATGATGCGTGGGTCCGTTCCGAGAGCGCCCTTCTTCGAAAGCGCCGCGAGCGCGGGAAAAATCTTCTTGAGAGCGAGGTCGCCGGTCGCCCCGAAAAGCACGAATATGAATGATGATTTTCCTTTTGTCTTCATAGAGAAAGCAGATGCAAGTATACAGGAAAAAGCCCCGCGTCGCTTGCGACGCGGGGCTTTGATCACTGCCAGTGGCTTGAGAGAAATTCTTTCACTGGCCGAAACGGCGTAAAGAAGAACTCTCCGAAGGTTTTCGGCCAGCGATTCGTTTTGTACGTGAGCTTCGAAGGCTTGAGGTTGAGCGTTTCATCCTCCTCGAGCCGCCATTTGAACCCGGAACGAAGGACGTCAGCCGTCGAATCGCTTCCGAGAATGCTCATGTCGAACGAAATAAGGTCCTTAAGGTCCTTGGGGTCCTTTTCGGGCCTAAACTTGATCTCGAGCTCTTGCTCGACAAACGGCGAGAGCGGCTTATCCCGCGGCGGCCCCGGAATGAGGCACTCAGGCGGCACATTGGGAGCAAGCGAGAGATGCGGAGCAACTTGGCCGATCGCCGGGACGGCATGAACAAGGAGCACAAGAAGCGCTCCGAAGAGTAACATTCGAACGGTTTTCATGTGGGGAACTCCTTTGGCCAGTATACCGATAGAGCAATCTGGAGCAAGAAATAAAAAAAATCCGCGCATGCATGAGCACGCGCGGATTCGCAAAACGGAGGATCAATCCAGTCGTACGGATAGGCCGCAGTGACTTCCCGGAGAGCACAACTCTCCGTGCGGGGAAACTCCCGCCTGCCGGCAAGCGCGCCGTAGGACATCGTAGAAACGATGCTCCACGTCGGCTCGCGAAACCCGGCAGAGTCCGCGACGATCCCGAAATGGGGACGTGCGGCGGCTGTTCGTTCGATGGGACGACCCTGACCGAAAAACTGCAAAAGAACAAGATAGGCCGCGATGAGCGCGACCACGTGGGGTAGGCTCTTCGGCATATTCGAGACTGGCGTTAAATGTAGTACTTTGAACCTTTCTTGTAAAGCGATCCTTGTGGATTTCGAGAAAAAGCATCTCCAAGATATGGCACGGAAAGCCTTCGAGAAAAACCGTTCGGAAGAAATTCGCTTCGCTTTTTCGCTTCCCTTTTTTCCTCTCGCTCTTCTCTCGCGAAGGCGCGTTCGCTCGATGCAAGCCTCACTACATTCCTTCCATAGCGACGGTTTACCCGATCAACAGCTTTGAATATGCCCGATACAGCCCTTGAATCGCGGGAAGCGCCAAAAAGGTCGTCCTGACAGGCATCTTCGCGAATAAGCCCTAACAGAGTAACGCCCGTGGCCCGATATAAGGTCCCTGGAACGAATATTCTGTCAAACAGCTTCCGGGCCTCCGGAATGATTTCCGCGGGATTGTTCGATGCTGCCCCAAGCCGACACCAATTCCTCGCGTATGAAAATTCACGGGTTTTGAGGTGGACGGAAAATTCTCGTGCTGCAAGCCCGAGTTCGCGCGCCCGATGGCAGGCATTCTCGAGGTTCTTCGAAATTTCTGAGAATACGTATGCCCGCTCGGAACTTGCCGGCACGAATGTCCGGGTTTTCATGATCGATTTCTGATCCTCGCCTCCCTCGCCGACCGGTCGGACGGACGTGCCGCGAAGCTCATGCCACATTTCGACCATTGGTTTTGAAAAGTTTTCTCTGACCCAATCTTCGGATTTACGCGCAAGTTCAAGAGCCGTGGAAACGCCTTTTTTACGAAGAGAAATAGCCGTTGCCGATCCGATGCCCCAAACTTTGTCGACTGGAGTCTTGTCGAGAAGTGCTTCTCGGAAATCTTCCGTAACAATGGTGAGACCGTCAGGCTTGCTGCTTTTCGAGGCGGTCTTGGCCAGTACTTTTGTCGACCCCACGCCAAGCGAAACGCTAATGCCAAGTTCCTTTCTGATATCGGCTTTAATTTGAGCAAGAATAGTTCGGGCGCCCTCCGGAAAATTATCTGCGAAACCGGGTGTTTCCGAAAAGTCAGCGAAACATTCATCGATTGAATATTCTTCGACTGCGTCGGTGTAGCGCCTTACGATATCCATCATCCGTCGCGAAAAAATGGCATAAGATTCGTAGTCCGACTCGACAACGGCGACCTGGGAAAACTCGCGTCGAATCTGAAATATCGGCATGGCCCGCGTAATGCCGAGCTTTTTAGCCTCATAGGAAAGCGCTGACGCTATGCCGCGCTCTTTGCCTGTCACGACAGGCTTGCCCCGTAAAGGGGGATTTTTGACCGCCTCGACCGAGACGAAAAACGCGTCTCCATCAAGGTGCATAATCAGTTTTCCGGCTCTCCTTTTCATTAATATTTCCTGATGACCGCCGTCACGACCGCTTCAACGCGAGTTTCTCCATCCAGAGATGCGGCTATGGAGGAGGCAGGCTTCATTGAAAATGAACCATTCTCGACGACGACCACGATATCGGAAGGTCGCGGTTCTCGCGACCGATCAACAAGAAGCAAGTCACCATCCAAAATACCGCGATCCGAAAGCCCCTCGCCTCGGGCGCGCATCATGAAAGTCGCCTCGCGATTCTCCACGAGATATTCGTCGAGCGTCATGGTATCGAACGCTCCGTCTTCGTCATGTGTCCTGAAATTGCCCGCCATCGCTTTATTATAAGTGAACTATAGTTCACCTTCAAGGCCAGCCCCTTTGACACGCGGAAATCTTGTGGCAATCTGATGTCAGATTCACATGAACACCCAAAAACCAGGTACGGAAGGATTTAGCGTCCATTTCCGGAAGCTCTCCTCTGCGGCCGAATCGTCGCGGCGGGCGGCCCAGGAAAAGATCGAAGCGAACGTGAAAGCCCGCGTGGCACGGCTCGGCCTTATCCGAGACCACATCAGGGCTGGAGGGAAAATCACCCCCGCTCAAAAGCGGAGGCTCTCCCTCCCCGAACAGGCATACGTCGAGGCGGTCGAACTCGGCAACGATCCGGATCTCCGGGCGACCATACAAGAGATCGAATCGCTTCTCGTTGGCGGCGCAACCGCCACCATAAGAGGCGTAAAAAATCTCTGGGAAAAGCTCAACGGCAAACACTGACACGAGGCAGGCGCATGCGCCTGCTTTTTTTGTGCACCCTACACGATTCGAACGTGTGGCCTCGCCCGTGTGAAGGGCGCGCTCTAGCCAACTGAGCTAAGGGTGCGGCTTACACCGCCGGGTGGACCTAGCCGGAATCGGACCGGCGCCTCGTCAATGCGAATGACGCGTCGTACCACTAGACTATAGGCCCAAAAACGGCCCTGGGGCCGTTTTTGCATCTTACATGACTGATTTAGAAGATCACAATATCCTGTCCTGTCTGGTTGTTGTTAATGGTGTTCGTCGAGCTTGCGGTATTTGTAAGCGTAGTTGCGTTTTCACCAGATACCATGCTGCCGAGGAGGCCCGCAGCATCAGTCGAAGGACTGTAGTAGTTTCCTGTAACGGTGTTGCCCGTGAAGTTTCCGATCGTAGTCGAAGCAACTACAGCATCCGGGAAGCCGAGCTGAACACCGATCTGGGCAAGAGCATTCGTCGGGCCCGCACCGGTAATGGTGTTGTTTCGGAAGAAGACTCCGGCAAGCACGCGAGCGAGAATACCGGCCTTCTGGTAGTTGTATATGGTGTTGCCATTCGCCGTCATCGTTGAAGATGTCGCGACGTATATGCCGAAGCCCGTTTGAGTACCTCCGAGCGAGAATGCCCCGCCAGTTTTGCCATCACCAACGTGATCGCCAATGTTGTATATCGTCGAAGTCGAGAGCGTCACCGCAGCGCCATCATCAAACACGCCGACCTGGTTCGCATCGTGGATCGTCGCATTCTGAATAGTGACATGAGCGTTCGGCTGAACGTAGACCGCAAAGTCGCACGCCTGAGCATTCACTTCGCCGGTAACAGTAGCGCCGTCGGTCGCTATGTACGCCGCAGTAGGCCATGAACCGTCGTGTTCCTGGAAGGCAGTGAACGTACGCACATGAACCGGCAGCGTAAGCGTGCAGTAAACGGAACCCGGCACAGCAATCGAACTTGATGATGTGTTCAATGTCGCTTCCTGGGCAAGAACCGCACCCGCAACGGTCGCATTCGTAAGGTTCACCGTATT
>DASTXF010000067.1:0-12978 GCA_035765615.1 Minisyncoccota bacterium
ACATGGCCGGCCGTGGCGTCGACATCAAGCTCGGCGGCGCTCTCGCAACTAAGGAAGACTATGAAAAGGTGAAGGCGGCAGGCGGCCTCTTTGTTCTCGGCACCGAGCGCCATGAAGCGCGACGTATCGACAACCAGCTCCGCGGCCGTTCAGGCCGCCAGGGCGACCCGGGAGAGACGCAGTTCTTTGTGTCGCTTGAGGACAATCTTATGCGCGTCTTCGCTACAGACATGGTGAAGCGCATGATGGGACGTTTCGGTATCGCCGAAGACGAACCGATTCAAAATGGCATGATCACCCGCGCTCTCGAAACCGCCCAGACGAGGATTGAAGGCTTCAATTTCGATGCCCGAAGGCATGTTCTCGAGTACGACGATGTCATGAACATTCACCGTAAGGCTGTTTACGAACGCCGAAGGAAAATGCTCGTCGGATCTGATGCTGATGTGATCGCCGAACTCATCTCGATCATTGATGAGAACGATCCAGGCATCACGAACCTTATCAACTCCCGCCGCCAGGCTCTGGGCGACGCCGGATTCGCAGGTGCCCTCCGCCACCTGTTCCTTCAGACGATCGACATGTTCTGGGTCGAACATCTCGAAGCTATGGAATACCTCCGCGGCTCCGTGAATCTTCGCGCGTACGGCCAGCGCGATCCTCTCGTCGAATACAAGAGGGAAGGCCTTCAGCTTTTCAAGTCGATGCAGATGTCGATTAATGCCCAGATCGTGAGCCTTTTGCCGAATATTGGTATGGCTCCGGGCGCTACCGCGACCGTTGATATGAAGCCTCTTAATGCTGTGGAGAAGGATGCGCGAGGCATCCTTGGTGCTGATGGAGGCAAATCTGCGGCTCAAAATGGCGACAAAAAAGGACGGAATGAAAAAGTGATTGTCACTAAGGACGGCGTCGAAAAAGAGGTAAAATGGAAGAAGCTCGATTCTTACCTCAAGGACGGCTGGACCGAGAAGAAGTGACCACGAGAATCGAGAACGTATGCTTGAAGTAATCCTTGCGCAGTACGGACTCATAGCGGTATTCATTGGAACCTTCATAGAAGGCGAAATTGTTGTGATCGCCGCGGGTGTGCTTGCGAGCCTCGCATTCCTCTCGCTTCCGATGGTTTTTCTGGTTGCATTCATCGCTACATTCCTCGGCGACCAGTTTTTCTTTTTCCTCGGTCGCAAGAAAGGTACGCAATTCCTTGAGAAGAAACATCGCGTCCACTGGCGCCGCCGCGTAGAACGCGTCCACGATCTTATTCATAACCACCAGAACAAGATCCTGTTCGGGTATCGCTTCCTCTACGGCCTGCGCATTCCGACACTCTTCGCCATGGGAACGAGCGAGCTTTCGACCAAGAAATTCGTTATTTTGAACCTCTTAAACTCGATTGTCTGGACGACTATTTTCGTTCTTGGCGGGTATTTCTTCGGAGACGTTTTCATCAACATCGTCGACAATGCCAAGGCGTACGGCAGGGAGGTACTGATGGTCATTGGCGCGATTGCGGTCATAATCTGGGTCATATCCCTCTGGCGCAACCGCAAAGAGTATAATTAAGCCATGCGACGCATCATCAGATTTTTCGATAAGCTCGAAGACAAGGTCCGCGAACACCTGAGCCATTTTCCGATCATATATTCGATTATTGGAGGCACGTTCGTGGTGCTTTTTTGGCGCGCCGTATGGCATACTGCTGATCTCCTTATGGCGCAGGGCGGCTGGCTCCAATGGTTTTTCTACGAACCGACTCAGCTCGTCGTAACTATCATCGGCCTTCTCATGACCGGACTCATGGTTTCTGTGTTTATTGGCGACAGAATCATCCTTTCTGGCTTGCACCATGAAAAGAAGCTTGAAGAAGCGACCGAAGAACTGGTGAAGGAAGAAGTGGTTTCGCTCCTTTCCGTGCGAAACGAAATTCGCGCCCTCAAGAAAGAAATTGAGGCGCTTAAGAAATAAAAAGAAAAAAGCCGCGCAGAAGCGCGGCTTTTTTCTTAAGCAAGAAGGTTTTTTCCCGTCATGCCCTCGGGCTTTTTGATACCAAGAAGGCCAAGGATAGTCGGCGCGATATCGGAGAGGCCGCCAACGACTTTTGGCTTTGCTGCGTCTTTATCCGAAAACCGTATGCTGTTATCCGTCACGATGGCGGGAACAGGATTCGTGGTGTGGGCCGTGTGCTTTTCACCTGTCTTCGGATCGACATTCACTTCGGCGTTGCCGTGGTCCGCCGTGACGAATGCGATGCCGCCTCGCCGGACAATCTCCTCGACGAGCCTGCCGCATTCCTTGTCGACCGATTCGACGGCCCTGATGATAGCCGGCACGTTTCCCGTATGGCCGACAACATCGGCGTTCGGGAAGTTCACGATCACGAAATTGACTCCTCTTTCGATCTCCTTCAGGGCCGCATCGACGATCTCTTTCGCCATCATTTCCGGCGCGAGATCATGAGTCGGAATGTCGGTCCGGCTGTCGATTTTGATCTGCTTTTCTCCCGGGTAGGTTTTGTCGCTTTGTCCGTTTAGGAAAAACGTGACGTGCGGGAACTTTTCCGATTCGGAAATGTGGCTTTGGGAAAGACCCGCCTTTGAGATGGCTTCCGCGAGGCATGTCGCCGGCTTTTGCGTAGGGAAGGCGATATCCGTCGGATCATCGCCGTACTGGGTCATGGTCACGTAGTGAAGATCCATGTCCTTTTGACGCTCAAGGATCTTTTTCGTAAGCTGGCGCGCCCGATCCGCGCGGAAATTCATAAAAAATATCGCATCATGCTTCTGTATTGGATAAGTTTCTCCTCCTTGGTGCTTTACGAGGTAATGCTCGAGGTATTCGTCGATCTTGCCGCTGGGATCCTTTTCGTACTGCTTATTCATGAATTCGGAGACGGAGTGGTCGTTCAGATCGCAGACATTGCCCTTGCATTCGAACATTACGTTTTCCGCCATCGCGATCCTGTCCCAATTGCCGGCGCGGTCCATGCCGTAATAGCGCCCGCCGAAGCTTCCAATAACACCCATTCCGATATTGGCAATTTTTTCTTCGAGATTCTTAAGATATGCTGAGGCGGTCTTCGCGAGTGTGTCCCGGCCGTCGGTAAACGCATGGATCACAACCTGATCTTTTTTGAGCCCCTTTTCTTTCGAGAGCTTGAGGAAGGCGAAGAGGTGGTCCTGATGACTGTGCACTCCGCCGTCGCTCAAGAGTCCGAGGACGTGGATTCGCGACGCGTTCTTCTTTACATGCCTGAAAAGCCGCTCGAAACTTTTATTCGACTGGAAATCGCCGTTTTCGATGGCCTTTCCAATGCGAACGAGGTCGGTGTCCATTACTGAGCCAATGCCAATCGTCGTGTGGCCGATCTCGCTATTGCCCATCTGACCCTCAGGAAGGCCGACTTCGAGTCCGGATGCCTCGAGCAGTGCATGCGGATATTCACGCCAGATCTTGTCGAAAAAAGGCTTCTTGGCGGAGGCTACGGCATTGTCTTTCGGGTCGTCTCGATGGCCCCAACCATCGAGAACGATAAGGGCGGCTTGCGTGTATGTTTTCATATATGTGTGGACCCTATTTTACAAAAGTTATGCACCAGATCATGCTTGACCTGTCTTTTTTAGAGTTGTAGGGTGTATAGCGGAATTTCGAACATCAAAATTCGAATATTCGCTAACCAGCACAGAAACCAGCAACGAAGGTAACCGGATGACCAAAGTAAAAGCGGCCGAAAGGTCACAGGTCAGAAAAGTGGATCCGCGTTCGCACAGCATCGAAGTCGAACTCGCCACCCATCAGAAATGGGTGAGCCAGATCGATCGTCGATTCGTGCCGGACGTTCTCGATCCGGACGTGTTTGAGCACGAGGTCTCGCTGCTCAATCACCGCGAAGCGCCCGATGAAGTTCACGACTGCGCCCTCGAGGATGCAGTCCAAGCTCACGGCACCGCCGATCCAGGCATCAGCACTGACGCCCACGAATGCGACTGTTCGGGCGACGAAGTGTGCATCAAGTGCTGCACCGCCCTTGATTTGGCCAGTCTTCCACGGGAGGCACGCTTGAAGGCGCGGCCCGTGAATCACCGGCCGAAAGTCATGGGAAACCGCGTCGGGGAGGTCTTCGACCTTTTCTTGCCGCGGTTTATTGCCGAGATGCTCGCGCTTGTCGACGGAGCTCCAAGCTTCGCTTAGTCATGCGGGCGCATCTCGACCTAGGAACCAGAGAAGGGGAGATTTGCATCGGCTATTTCTCAGAGCGGCTTTTCGAAGCCATACTCTGGGAAAGCAAGAGGCAAGATCTCACGAAGGCGGCTGCTGGCCGCAATCGAGGCCTTCCCATGTTTCCCGTATATGTTGAGAGGCTGGAAGTCGTTGAAGCCGGATTCGAGATCGTCGAACCGGGCGAACGGTCGCCCGCCGAAGATGAGAATTCGGAAGATTCCGTCCTCTCGGAATCACCCCAAAACCCACATAAACGATTTTGAGGAAGCAAAGCCGCCGTATTCTACGGCGGCTTTTTTTATTATTCGTTCCTTAGTTGTGGGAGGCTATGCTTTGAAGGCATCCTTGCCTGGATATGCCGCCTTGTCGCCGAGCGCTTCCTCAATGCGGAGGAGCTGGTTGTATTTGGCGATACGGTCAGTGCGAGACGCTGAGCCGGTCTTGATCTGACCCGTCGATAGGCCAACCACGAAGTCGGCGATGGTGGTGTCCTCGGTTTCGCCCGAGCGGTGCGAAATGATCGACGTGTATTTGGCTTTCTTTGCCATCTTGATCGCCTCGATCGTCTCGGTTACGGTGCCGATCTGATTCAATTTGATGAGGATCGAATTGCCGACCTTCTTTTTGATGCCCTGGGCGAGGCGCTCGACATTGGTGACAAAGAGATCGTCGCCCACGATCTGGACCTTGTCGCCAAGCTTCTTGGTCATGAGCTCATAGCCCTCCCAGTCGTCTTCGGCAAGGCCGTCTTCAATGGAAACAATCGGATATTTTTTGATCCAGTTTTCGTAATAGGCGACCATGTCCTTTGAAGAGAGCTTTCGCTTTTCGGTCTTGAGGTTGTAGACACCGCCTTTGCCTTTGGCACCTGGCTCGTAGATTTCGGTTGCCGCTGCGTCGATTGCGATCGCGATGTCGATGCCTGGGGTGTAGCCGGCTTTTTTGATGGCTTCGATAATTGTTTCGATGGCCGCCTCGTTCGTCGGAAGGGAAGGGGCATAGCCACCTTCGTCGCCGACCGACGTGTTGAGTTTCTTCGACGAGAGGATTTTCTTGAGCGCATGGAACGTTTCGGCACCGTAGCGGAGGGCTTCCTTGAATGAAGGCGCACCAAGGGGCACGATCATGAATTCCTGGAGATCGGTCGAGTTCTCAGCATGCTTGCCTCCGTTCAGGACGTTCATAAGAGGGACGGGCAGGCGGTATTTGTCTTTCGTGCCGCTGATGTTTTTGAAGTATTCGTAAAGAGGGATTTTCTGGGACTTTGCCATGGCATGAGAGAAAGCCATGGAAACGCCGAGGATGGCGTTTGCGCCGAGCTTGCCCTTGTTTGGCGTGCCGTCGAGGTCGATGAGAGCCTTGTCGAGCGTTGCCTGGTCGAATTTTTTGCCGACGATTGCAGCGGCGATCGGGCCGTTTACGTTTGCGACAGCGTTCGACACGCCTTTACCTCCGTAACGTTCAGCGTCGCCGTCGCGAAGTTCAACAGCCTCGTGGCTGCCCGTCGATGCACCCGAAGGCACTGCGGCACGGCCGAATGAACCGTCTTTGAGAGTAAGATCGACCTCAACCGTCGGGTTTCCGCGCGAATCAAGAATTTCTCTTGCCTTTACCTCTTTGATCATATTTTCGTGTTGTTAATGGAGCATCATTATATAAAAAAACGGCTCGGGAGCGATACTTTACATGCTATACTTTTTCCTATGAAAATTATTGCCAAATTCCTCGTCCGGCTCATCGTTTTCGCCTTCGCTATCCTCCTTTTGCCCCACGCCGTGCAAGGAATTGCCGTTGCTGGCTTCTATCCAGCGCTCGTGGTTGCCCTCATGATCGGGATTCTGAACATTACGGTTCGCCCGATCATTAAACTCGTAACACTCCCGATAAATATTCTTACTCTCGGCCTTTTCGGACTCGTCATAAACGGGCTTCTCCTCTGGTTCGTGGCTTCGTTCGTGGCTGGATTTTCGGTCGCGTCCTTCACCGCTGCATTTTTGGGAGCCCTTATCCTCTCTGTGGTTAACTGGCTTGTGCACCTTCTTTAGAGTGCTATGATGGTTCCCGTAGCCTCATCCGAGGCAAGTTCATCCCCACACTGATAACAACCAAAGGAGACCCCCCCTTATGATTGTACGTATCGTCAACATCTAACCGCCAACGGCTCAACCTAAGCTTGGCGTTCCCGGCTAACCCTTTAGGGAACGCAAAGGACCCGCAGATTTCTGCGGGTCGCTTTTATTTCCTTTATTTATGACGCTCTTTAGTGTAAAGTCGTTACTACTATGGCATTCGTCGACGAGGCTACATTTCACGTGAAGGCAGGCAAGGGCGGCTCAGGCGTTGTCCGCTGGCTTCACGAAAAAGGAAAAGAGTTCATGGGTCCGGCCGGAGGAAATGGCGGGAAGGGAGGCGACGTGTATGTAGAAGCCGTTCGCGACATTGGCGTTCTCGCCGGTTATCGAAACGTAAAGCTTTTTGAAGCCGAGGACGGCAAGAACGGCGACAAGAAAGGCATGGAAGGACGCGCCGGCGAGGATCTCGTCATCAAGCTTCCAATCGGATCGGTCGTCTACAATATGGACACCGAGCAGTCATTTGAGCTTCTCAAGGAAGGTGAGAAAGTGCTCATTTTGAAGGGTGGCCGCTATGGACTCGGCAACGAGCATTTCAAATCGTCGGTTAATCAGCGCCCCGAGCAAACAACCGATGGCAGGCCGGGCGAGGAGGCGGATTTCAAGATCGTCCTCAAACTTATTGTCGACGCGGGTTTCGCGGGCTTTCCGAATGCCGGAAAATCCTCGCTCCTGAACGCCCTTACCAATGCCAAATCCAAAGTAGCGAACTACGAATTTACGACGCTTGAGCCGCATCTGGGCGACATGCACGGCTTTATTTTGGCCGATATTCCTGGCCTTATCGAAGGCGCGTCGGAAGGCAAGGGACTTGGCGACAAATTCCTCCGCCACATTTCGCGAACCAAAATGGTTCTCCATTGCATATCGCTTGAAAACGAAGACATTCCCGCCGCATACAAAACTATCCGCGCCGAGCTCGAGAATTATTCCGACGATCTCGCCAAAAAGCGCGAAATCATCATCCTTACCAAAACCGACCTTGTCGACGAGAAAACACTTAAAGAAAAAGTGAAGGAAGCAAAAAAACTCAACCCTGACGTTCTCTATGTCTCCGTCATCAATGACGAGCAGGTGAAGGCATTGAAAGACAACTTAGTGAAGATTTTGCGCGAGATATAATACGAGCATGAAGAAGTACATACCGACTGTCGGCCTTGAAATACATGCGGAACTTCGGACCGCGACCAAAATGTTCTGCGACTCGAAGAATGATCCGGACGAGAAGCGTCCGAACGTGAATGTCTGCCCGATCTGCATGGGGCACCCAGGCACGCTTCCTGTCATCAACAGGAAGGCTGTCGAGCATGTTCTTCGCGTCGGTACAGCGATCGGAGCAAAGCTCGCTGACTTTACTGAATTCGATCGCAAGAATTATTTCTATCCCGATATTCCGAAGGGATATCAGATTTCTCAGTACAAATACCCGCTCGTCTCGGGCGGTTCGCTCGGGGGCGTCGACATTACCCGCGTGCATCTCGAAGAAGACACTGCATCGTCGGGTCACGATGAGGGCGACTACTCTCTCGTTGATTTCAACCGCGCCGGCGTTCCACTCATGGAACTCGTGACCGAGCCAGTCATTCATTCCGCCGAAGCTGCCGGCAATTTCGGACGCGAACTTCAGCTTCTCCTCCGCACCCTCGGAGTTTCGGAAGCGAACATGGAAAAAGGCGAGATGCGCGTCGAAGCGAACATTTCCGTCGCGACCGAAGAAGACACCGCAGCAAAAAAATTCGGTACGAAAGTGGAAGTGAAGAACCTCAACTCATTTCGCGCCGCTGAAAAGGCGATCGCATACGAAGTGGCGCGCCATATTGAAGCTATCGAAGCAGGGGAGAAGATCATCCAGGAAACCCGCGGCTGGGACGACTCGAAAGGCAAGACTTTTTCCCAGCGAAAAAAGGAAGATTCCCACGATTACCGCTATTTCCCTGACCCTGACCTGCCAAAGCTCAAAATCTCGGAAATACCTGAGTTTTCGGCCGAAAACCTCAAGAAAACCATGCCGGAATTGCCATGGGAGAAACGCGAAAGGCTCGGAAAAATCGGCCTTAAACCGACAGACATACATATATATGTATCCGTACCGGAAGTCGGCGCATTCTTTGAGGCGTCAATAGCCGGAATGAGCAAAAAAGAGGCCATCCTCATCGCTTCGAACTACATTTCGACTGACATCCTTGGTCTCATTAAAAAGAAGCACGGCGAAGGCAGGGAAGAAGAGATTTCGAAGCTTCCATTCGGCCCGAAAGAATTCGCCAAGCTCGTTTCCATGATCGAATCGAAGGCTGTTTCGTCACGCGGCGCGAAAGACGTGCTCGCAATCATGTTTGAATCGGGCGGCGATCCGGAAAAGATCGCGGCGGAGAAAAATCTCATGCAGAAATCCGATGAAGGCGCCGTAAAGAAGATTGCTGAGGAAGTGGTCGCTGAAAATCCATCGGTTGCCGACGAATATCGCAAAGGCAAGCAGGCCTCTCTCCAATTCCTCATCGGCCAAGGAATGAAAAAGTCGAAAGGCTCGGCAAATCCGGAAGTGCTCCGCGCCGCTCTCGTTTCGATCCTCTCGTAAATTTATGGGAAGCATTGTCGCAACAGTCGCTCTCGGAGTCCTCGCTATTGTCGGCGGACTTTTCATGGAAAAAAATTCTCAGGTGACGCATCCGGCAGCGCCGCAGTCGACGGTCACGGTCGTTGCCGCGACATCGACCAAGCCGTTTCCTGATTCTTCATACAAGCACGCGCGCGTTACGATCGGCGGGGAAGCATTCGACGCGCTCGTTTCCGATACGGACACCCTTCGAGAAGAAGGTTTGAGCGATAGAAATGGCCTTTCGCAAGGCCAGGCGATGCTTTTCGTCTTCGATAAGCCCGATCTCTTGGGCTTTTGGATGAAAGACATGCATTTTTCGATCGATATGCTCTGGCTCGACAGTAATTTCCGCGTCGTCTCGTTCAAGGAAGATGCAACTCCCGAATCGTATCCGAAAGTTTTCTTTCCGTCAGGCCCTTCGCGGTATGTGGTCGAGCTTCCTGCGGGCACACTCACGCGTCTCGGCATCAAAGCGGGCGATCTCGTCTCCGTCTCGCTCTAATTCATCTCCGACATTTCCGCTGCGGTGGGAAAATATTTTTTCACCCATCCTCGTGGTGGGAAATTTTTATTTTGGAGAGGTTTTCCGGCTAAAGATATCCCCAGAAGCCCCTTTGAGTTTCGAGCCTTGCTTAAAACTAGTAAATATAAATCGAAACTAGTCCCGTGAGGAGAAGAATTTTTCAGAGCATCGCGAATCGGCCCGAAAGGTGCGCTTTACAAGGAAACCGAGGGATGCTCTAACGGAAAAAAACCTTTGAAAATCGTTCTTTTTGGCCGCGCGGCCGTGTAGAATAAAACAACGAAAAAATTATTATCAATTTCCGCGTCATGAATATCTTCATCACTAAGAGAGACGGCACGAAGGAACTCTTCAACGCCGACAAGATCAACCGGTCGATCGAGCGCGCAGCTTGGGGCCTCACTGATCCGGTGGCAATGGTCACGCAGATTGCCACGGACACGCGTCTCACGCTCTACGATGGCATGACGACCGAAGAATTGGACAAGGCGACCATCAACGCCGCCATCCAAAACATTCAGTACGATACTGATTTTGACAAAGTAGCCACTCGGCTCCTCCTCAAGACCATATATAAAAAGGTCGTAGGGGACTATGACACGGAAAATTCGGCTGATCTCGCTAAAAAGCACCGCGATGGCTTCGTCGCGTATATAAAAGACGGCGTTGCGGCGAACCGTCTCCACCCGGATATGCTCGCCAAATACGATCTCGAGAAGCTCGCGGACGCTCTCGACATTTCTCGCGACGATCTCTTCGTCTACTCGGGCCTCGACGGTCTCATGAACCGCTACTCGATCAAGAATCTCAAACAAGACATCACCGAGACTCCGCAGTATCTTTTCATGCGCATCGCTATGGGTCTCTCGTACAGCGAGACCGACCCTACTGCGTGGGCGATCAAGTTCTACGACAAGATGTCGAAGCACGAATACATCGCCGGTGGATCGACGAACGTCGCCGCGGGAACCAATCGTCCGTCGCTTTCCAACTGCTTCCTTCTCGAGATCCACGATGACATGGAGCACATTGCGAAGTCTGTCGCTGACGTGATGCTTCTTTCGAAAGGTTCAGGAGGTATCGGTGCATCGGTAACCAAACTCCGTGCCGCAGGCTCTCCGCTCAAGTCGAACTTCGGCGGCGCATCGACCGGCCCGACCCCGTTTGCAAAAATAATCGATACTGCTATTCGCGCTATTCAGCGTGGCGGTAAGAAAAAAGGTGCGCTCGCGTTCTATATGGAGAACTGGCACATCGACTTCCCAGAATTTATCGACTGGAAGCACAATGCTGGCGACGACTATCTCCGTATGAGGACTGCCAACACGGCGGCATTCCTTTCTGATGAATTTATGAAGCGTGTCATTTCAGGCCAGGATTGGTACATGTTCGATCCGGCTGAAACCGCTGATTTGAACGAGCTTTATGGCTCCGCTTTCTCCAAACGCTATAAGGAATACTGTGCTATGGCAGAACGGGGAGAGCTCCGCACCTTCAAAAAGGTGCCTGCGTCCGAGCAGTGGCGCCAGATCCTTACGTCCCTTCAGTCTACAGCTCATCCATGGATTACCTGGAAGGATCCGATCAACCTTCGCGCTCTGAACAACAATACGGGCACGATCCACATGTCGAACCTCTGTACCGAGATCTGTCTTCCGCAGGACAGGGACAATGTCGCGGTCTGTAACCTCATCTCGGTTAACCTCGCTGCCCACGTTATTAACAAGGAAGTAAACTGGGGCAAACTCGAGGAGTCTGTACGCTTTGCAGTGCGCCAGCTCGACAACCTCATCGACATCAACAAGCTCCCGATTCCGGAAGCGATCAAGTCTGACCGCGAGAACCGTGCAATCGGCCTCGGCGTCATGGGTCTTGCTGATGTGTTTGAAAAACTCGGCCTTTCGTACGATTCAGAGCACGCATGGGATTTCACCGACCGAATTTTCGAATTCGTTTCCTACATGGCAATCGACGAATCGACGAATCTCGCCCAATCGCGCGGTGCCTATCCGAACTTCGCCGGATCGCGCTGGTCGAAAGGAATGGTTCCTGTCGACACGATCCGTGAACTCGAAGCCGATCGCGGCCGTCCTGTCACCGTTTCGAAAGAATCGAAGCACAAAGGCCTCAACTGGGATCTTCTCCGCTCCAAAGTAAAGAGGGGAATGAGAAATGCGACACTTATGGCTGTCGCTCCGAATGCAAACATCGGTCTCGTTGCTGGCACGACGCCGGGCATGGACCCTCGCTTCGCTCAGGTTTTCTCGCGAAACAAGATTTCAGGCAAGTACATGGATATCAACCAGAACCTTGTGAAGGATTTGAAGAACATGGGCATCTGGGAAAAAGTCCGCGGCGAAATCATCGCGAGCCAGGGCGACATTGCAAACATCGAGGGCATCCCTGAACACATCAAATCGATCTATAAAACATCGTTCACCACTTCGCCACACGCATTTATCGAAGTTGCCGCCCGAGCCCAGAAGTGGATCGATCAGGCGATTTCGCGCAACATGTATCTTGAAACTCGCGATGTCGATGAGACGATGAAAATCTACACCGCTGCATGGGAGAAGGGAGTAAAGACTACATATTACCTCCACATGAAGCCTCGTCACACGGCCGAGCAGTCAACCGTCCGCGTCAACAAGGCTGAAGCGATGGGTAAGAAGGGCTTCGCAGCTGTCGCTTCGGCGATTTCCGAAAAGAAGGCCGCATTCGATGCTCCTCTTCAGAAGTCGCTTGATATCATCGAGCCTGCTCCAATGGCCGCTCCGACTCCAGCTCCTGCTCCGGTCATGTTCAATATGAAGCCGCGCGTTCAGGAAACCGTCGTGGCTCCCGCTCCAGCCCCAAAGGTTGAAGCGCAGATTTCCACCCCAGTTTCATCTCCGGCGTCGGTCGCTACGGCGAAACCGTCGGGTTATCAGTCCCTTTCGGATCTCGCAGCAACAGTTGCTCCTCGTGCAAACGCTTCAGAGACGTCGGCAGAGAAGTCTGCTCCGTCGTTCAAGATCGTGAACGGCCGCAGGGTGTTTGCTCCTTCTGATCCGTCGGAAGAGAACCTTTGCGACAGTTGTCAGTAGAAGGTTGTATTGACGGTGTTCTTGAAAAATAGATAATAGCTTCGAATCGGATCCGGGAGAGATCTCCTCGAAAAGTCCGCGTCGCGCCTCCTGGCGCGCGCTTTGCTCGGCCTCACGGCCTGCGCAGAGTCTTTTCTCGGAGATCTCTTCCGGATCCGTTACTAAAATTTATTAAATTATCAACATACAATGCCTCTCATCGGAAAAGCCTCTCCGGAGGACATGAACCTCCACCCGCTCAACTACAAATGGGCGTACGACCTTTATAACCAAGCAGTCAGGAATACCTGGTTCCCGCACGAAATCGCCCTCAAGGAGGACCTCGATGACTGGGCAAAGATGACCGAGGACGAGCGCCACGCGGTGAAATTCCTCATGGCCTTCTTCAATCCAGCAGAACTCATCGTGAACCGCTCGATC
>DASTXF010000068.1:0-2740 GCA_035765615.1 Minisyncoccota bacterium
TCAAAATAAGGATTTTGCCGCCGCGAAAAAAACATTCCTCTGGTTCGGCGGCGGCGGAGCCGTCCACAAAGGCCTCGACCTCGTCCTCGAAGCATTCGCAACCTTGCCCAACCTTACCCTCCACATTGTCGGTCCCGTCGCTGCCGAGGAGGATTTCGTGAAAGCGTATGAGAAAGAGCTCGCGCTTCCGAACGTGCACCTCCACGGCCGTCCGAAAATCGACGCGAATGGATTCATGACAATCGACGGAGCTCCGTTCTCCGACATTGCGGACGCCTGCGGCGCTCTCGTATACCTTTCCGCATCCGAAGGCACATCGGGCGCTGTTGTCCAAGCTATGCACGCAGGCCTCTATCCGATCATCACTCCCGAATCGGGCATCGACTCATCTGCGCCTTCGATTGCTATCGCCCACCCAAGCGTTGAAAGCGTTGCTGCGGCCGTTCGCGCTTTTTCAAGCCTGCCTTCAGAGAACATCAGAGAAAAAGCCAAGGCCGCGTGGACATTCGCCCGAGAAACGTATACCAAAGAACAATTCACCAAAACATACTCAGACTTCCTTGATTCGATACACATATGAAACCCCTCATTTCCGTTATCATCCCTGCCCACAACTCAGAAAAAACCATTGGCACCGCCATCGAATCGATGATCGGACAAACATGGACCAATCTCGAGATCATTGTTATCGACGACAACAGCACCGACGATACGAAATCGGTCGTCGAAGCGTATGCAAAGAAAGATCCGCGCGTCCGCTACTATGCACTGCCTTTTGACGATCCGCATCGAGTCAATCGGCGCGGCCGAAACGTCAACGCAGGCTACCTCGCCCGCAATTACGGATTCGAGAAATCCTCCGGCGAATACATCACCTTCCAAGACGCAGACGACGCATCATTCAAAAACCGGATTGAGATCCAATACGACCTTCTCAAGAAGCACGACGCCGTGCACGTGACGCTTGATTGGCAGATGCTCGGCAACAATGACTTCCATAAACGTTTTAATGTTGAAGCCTTCCTCAAGGACCGTCCCATTGGCGAAACGGTCATGGTCGGCCCAGATGAGATCATGACGCTCGCCGAAAAAACAAAGGGCGCAGCCATGGCATTCCTCGGCCCTCTCCGGTCGAAGATCGACTTCGAATGGAAGCGCGCCCGCCTCATCAACAAAGCATTCTTCGGCTCCCTCGATGGATACCCAGGAACTGGCAACTCTCCCCTTTTCAAGCGCGAAGTCATGGAAAAGGTGAAATTCAGAAGCGTTAATGACCGCGTCTGGCCGTCATTCGTCGGGCGAGGCGCAGATCGCGATTTCAATTTCCAAGTCGCCGAAACCTTCGGACAAAGCTACGTATTCTATATACCGATGTATCTCTGGAGACAGGACAAGCAAAACGAGCGCTATGGTAACCTGAGTCCGTATATCGCATGAAATTCTCTCTTGTCACGCCCGTCTACAATATGGAGGCGTATATCGCCGAAACGATCCGAAGCGTCATCGCCCAGGAAGGCGACTTTGACCTGGAATACACGCTCGTAAACGATGGTTCGACCGATCGAAGCGAATCCATCATCCTCGGTATCAAAAAAGAACTCGAAACAGGCACACTACGATCGGGCGCCCGCAATTTCAAACTCTCGTATGTAAAACAGCAAAACCAGGGTATGTACGCCGCGATCAATAACGGCTTCTCCGCCGCGGATGGAGATGTACTAAGCTGGCTCGGCGGCGACGACAAATATGCCCCAGGCGGTCTCCAGGCCATTGCGAACTGGTTCTCTTCCCATCCGGAATCAAATTGGGCAAAAGGCCTTTGCGGATTCATAGACGAACACGGGAAAGTCATCCGCGAGGGCATATACAAGACCTACTATCGGGATTGGCTCCAAAAAGGCATATACGGCCGAGAAACATATTTCGTCGAACAGGAAAGCACGTTTTGGCGAGCTCAACTTTGGAGGAAAGTCGCCCCGATACCCGTCCACCTCCGTTCTGCCGGCGACTATTGGCTCGGCATCCAATTCGCCAAGCACGCGTCCCTTGATTCGATTCATGAGCGCACTACCTATTTCCGCATCAGGCCAGGGCAAATAAGCTCGCAAAACGCCAAATACCGCGGCGAACAGCAATCAATCATGCCAAAAAGGAGCTTGACCGCGTACAAGGTCAGGTTATTCTCTATCTTGTCGAACAAGATTCCTTCTCTGTCTCCCGTGTGGCATGTGCTCTATAAATGTATGTTCCCGACGCGGATACTGCCTCCCGAAACAAAGTGAAAGAGAAACTCAAATCTGTAGCCTTATTCAAGTACGCCGTTGTCATGGCGCGAGCTTTTCGCGTGAGCCCCGGATTCTTGAGCCGAGCAAGACGACTTGCGTCATATCTCAAAGATTGGAAGTCGTACAATTCGCTTGAAAAAAATCCTGGGTACAAGACCGCCGTTACCGACCTCTTTCCTCGAATACACGACAAAACCGGGTCGCACGAGATCGACCCTGTCTATTTCATCCAAGGATGCTGGTGCGCTGAAAAAGTCTTCAAGGCCAAGCCTGCAAAACATTACGATGTCGCCTCGCAAGCGCTCATGGTCGGAATCATCGCTCAATTCGCGCCGACGACCATGGTCGATATACGGCCCCTTTCGATTTCCGTTCCCGGTCTCTCCTTCGTCAAAGGCGACATCACTCACCTGCCATTTAAAGATGGAGAAATCGCATCGCTTTCCTCGATTTGC
>DASTXF010000069.1:0-3050 GCA_035765615.1 Minisyncoccota bacterium
CGGTGCCGGAAGGCAATGATGCGGCACTCGCCGGAGCGATTGAACGGATAATTAATGATCCTGAAGGGGCAAAGGCGATGGGTGAGCGCGTTCGGGAATATGTACGGCAATTCTCCGAAACGGCGGTGGCTGATGCCTGGCTTCGCATATACGAACAATACGCCCGATGAAAAAGACCGCATTTTTTTCCGTGAGCAGTCTCGGGCTCGGCCACGCCGCGCGCACGGCGCCTCTTATTCGTTCGTATCTCGATTCGCATGATGTTCATGTGATTTCCTTTGGCGCCGCGCTCGCGTTTCTCAAAGAAGAATTCAAAGGTACGTCCGCTACATTTTACGAGTTTGCCGATTATCCGCCGATCGAGCGCGGCAAAGGCACATGGAAATTCTATTGGTATCTTATTCGCGATTCGATCGCGACCGTCTTTATCATGAATCGCGAACATGAATTTGTCCTGAAGCTCGCGCGGGACGTCCATCCGGAGTTTGTCATCTCGGATGGGAGGTACGGTTCATACATTCCCGGCACTCCATCGCTCCTTCTTACGCACCAGGTAAGTTTCTCTATGCCGAAAGGTTTCGGTTGGTTTCAATCCGTGGCGGATAAATTTAATTTCGGAAAATTCAAGAACTTCGGCATGATTCTCATTCCTGATTATGAAGATGAGTCTGCAAGCCTTGCGGGAACGCTTTCGCACCATCCAATGCTTTCGCGTCTCAACCACCGTTTTGTTGGTATTCTGACGCTCTCGCCGAGGAAAAATGTCGAAAAGGATATCGACGCGCTTTTTTCGATCAGCGGCTATCTCGTCGAGCATCGTCCGACATTTATAAACAAGCTTGTTGAAGGAGCAAAAAAGCTTCCCGGTAAAAAAGTCTTTGTTCTCGGCAATCCGTACGGCGACAGAGTGTCGATGCCGGAATTCGGAATTGAAATATATCCATCTGCAGCCGGAGATCTCCGTGCCGATCTTTTCAGCCGCGCTAAATGGATCGTCTCGCGAAGCGGCTACACGACTATCATGGATCTTGTGGAACTTGAAACGCCGGGATTCCTCATTCCAACGCCTGGCCAGACAGAGCAGGAGTACCTCGCTGAGCTTCTCGGACAGAAAGGATATTTCGCTGTTGGAGGCGATGATGCCGATCTCTCAGCTCTCGCCAAAACGCCCCCGATTGGCTTTAAGGCGCCCTGGAAAACTACGGAATCGGTGAAAAAGGTGAGGGAAGCGGTGAGCGGCCTCGTGAAGGCTGCTTAACCAAACCTCGTTTTTTTGGTATAACTGATGCCATCATCTATATGACAGGCTCGTTCGCAGCGTGGAGAAAAGAATTCAGTGCCTCTTTCCGAGACAAAAAATTCGTGATGCTTTTTTTGGGCGCCATAGGACTTCTTCTTTTTTCGCTCGTCATCAACTATTTTGCCGGAACATACGCCACGGAAAAGGCGAGCAACCCGGTGACGGATATTGTCCTCGACAATATTCCGGTGTATGACGTCGATGATGTATTTGTGTACGGAGGGTATGCTCTCGTAGCGTGCATCATTCTCGTCTGTCTCGAAAAGCCTCGCCGTATTCCATTTGCGGTCAAATCCATAGCGCTTTTTTACTTGATTCGATCGGTTTTCGTGAGCCTTACGCATATTGCGCCATTTCCGACGCATACACATATCGATCCGGGCGGACTTATTCGTTTCTTCGATTTCGACGGAGAGCTTTTCTTTTCGGGGCATACGGGGCTGCCGTTTCTTATGGCTCTCCTCTATTGGGACAGCAAATGGATCAGAACGTCATTCATTTGCCTCTCAATCATACTTGCGACCGTGGTACTCATGGGGCATCTCCATTATTCGATCGATGTGTTCTCGGCTTTTTTCATCACCTATGCTATATATGGTCTCTCCGAACAGATCTTCAGGAAGGACAAGCGCATGGGACGAGCGGAAACGCTTTTGCCGTGACCGCTTCGTCCTTCGTGATTTAGAATAAAATAGCGGGCCTATAGTATATCGGTAATACGCATCCATGGCATGGATGAGTGCGGGGTTCGACTCCCCGTAGGTCCACCATTTCGAAGAATTGTGGATATCGGCGATTGAGGTGCAGGTATAATAAATCGCATGAAAAAGCCAATCGCCGAGCGACTGCTCGCAACCCTTTGCGTTATCAGCCTGTTCTTTTTATCAGTGCCGGTCGCATCAGCTGCTCCTGCGATTTGGATTCTCGTTCCAGCAGCGTTCATGAGGGCGGTGTCATCGGTCTCTACGACTTCGGCGCCATTTCCTCTCATAACCAAGGACTTGAGCCTCATGAGCACGGGTTCGGAAGTGGTGGCGCTTCAGCAATTCCTCATTAATAAATCGCTCCTCAAGGTGAGCGCTCCTACGGGCTTTTATGGTCCGCTCACTGAGTCGGCTGTACGAAGGTGGCAGTCTGGTCATGCTATTCATCCGACGGGCACGGTTGGCCCTGTGACGCGCCTTTCCATAGCGCTTTCGGCGACGGTTCCATCAGCGACGGCTGTTACAGGTTCGAGCGCGGCGGCAAATTCAGCTGATGATGGTGCAAATAGCGCAGCTTCTTCAACTCCGGCATCTGACAGCTCGGCTTTCTCTGTCGTCGCGGGCGGAGCGACTGCGGTTGCCGTGTCAGCGCGTCATTCGAGCGCTCCAAGGACGACGTCTTCTACGGTGTCGGCGAGCGCACCCACGGTCGCAAGCACCTCTCCGGCGAACGGTGCAACGAATGTCGCCTATGACCGCGGCGTGATTGTCTATTTCAGCGAGGCTATGGATTCCTCGACGATCAACTCGAGCTCGTTCCAGGTTTCGGCTGGCGGATCGGCTGTTTCTGGCGCCTTTGTCTATCATCCTCTTCAAAAGGCCGTTGTCTTCTACCCGTACGCCAACTTTTCTCCGAATACGACGGTAAGCGTATCGCTCTCGACTGACATCAAAGATACCTCGGGGAATGCGCTTGCGAATGCGTATTCAATGAGCTACACCACCGGATCGAGCGCCTCGGCATCGTCGACGGTTTCTCTCGGAAC
>DASTXF010000070.1:0-4885 GCA_035765615.1 Minisyncoccota bacterium
TATTTCGGCGAACGTGTTCTCATGGACCAGCCATTCATAAAAAACCCTGATCTTACGATCGCAGGGCTCCTTTCTCAGGCCGTTCAGAAATTCGGAGAGAAGATCGATATTGTCCGCTTCGTCCGTTTCGGCGCATAAATAAAACATTATTATGATCCTCGAGCTTACGCTCATGACGGTGTCGGGATTGGGGATGATTGCCCTTCTCGTACACAGGCATCTTGAGCTTTCTCGAGGAGTCGCAGGCAAGGTTCGCGAAGTTCGCGCTAAAACCGACCCGATACTCACGAACCTTCATCACACGACGGGGAGGTTCTTCTCGTATTTCACGCTTCACAACTTTGTCCTTCTCGTTAACTACGCATTCGTTCATGTTGTGCGATTCTTCATGAATATCGCTCATGAAGTGCACACGGCATCGTCGAAACTTGTCGAGAAGGCATCGAAAAAGACCGAGGATCTCTCCCGGAGCGGTGCTGCCTCATTCTATTTGAAGCAGATCAAGGAAACGAAAGACGGGACTTCTTCGCCTACAACCGACAGCGAGAAGAAGTCCGAGTAGCGCCACCTTAGCTCAGTTGGTAGAGCAACTGTTTTGTAAACAGTAGGTCCCCGGTTCAAGCCCGGGAGGTGGCTCCAGTTCGAAAAGAAAAATCCCGGCCGTGATGGCCGGGATTTTGAATCAGGCGGCGACGTTTTTCAAGACGCCGTCGTGTGCGGGGATGGGGACTTCGCCGTCGACCATGCCCGATATTTTCTGGGGAACCGCGATCGAAACGATCCGTCCTTTGCGCATGCCGGAGATTTCCTCGGCGATGCGCATGGCCTGTTCTTCATCGAGACAGGTGAAGGTGAGGACCTGGGCTTTCGGGTCGAAGGAGATGAGGACACCATCCTTCTTTCCGGTTGCCAGTTCTCCTTGCCAGGCGTGGTCCCGGAGCTCTTTGAGCTCCGTATCCTTCGTGATGTAGGGAATGAACGTATCGAACGCGCTTGCTACGGTGGCGAGAAGCCAGCCGTAGACTCTGATATGACGGGGGGTACTCATGGGAGTCTTCGGTCACCCTATCACGGGGGAAACTCCGTGGCAATTCATGCTAGAATATCGACCATGACAGCATTCACCGTCGTCCCCGCATGGGCTTGGATAACCCTTTCGACTCTCTTTTTTGCCGCAGGCGAATTTCTTTCCAAAAAATTCGCGCTGAATCCCGGCTGGACCGTTTTCGCTCTTATCATCGTTGTCGATATCCTTTCTATTACCGCTTGGCTTCCGGCAATTTTCGAGAAAAATCACCTTTCAACTACGGGAGTCATTTGGTCGATCGTGTCCCTCATGATGACAGCTCTTGTTGGATTCCTCATCTTCGGTGAAAAACTCACATCGGTTCAGATTATCGGCATATTCCTCGGCGTGGTCTCGGTTGCGCTTTTGAGCATATAACACTCGCAAAAACGCCCTTTTTTGCTATATTTTTGATATGAATCCCGAATCCATTAAGGGGCATCTCCACCCTGTAACCTCAGTAATTCGTGAAATGTGCGCCATTTTCGACCGCATGGGTTTTTCTGTTGCTCAGGGTCCGGAACTCGAAGACGAATTTCACAATTTCGACGCGCTTAATATTCCGGCAGATCATCCGGCTCGCGATATGCAGGACACGTTTTGGATAAAGACCAAGCCGGGGGAGGAGCGCAAAGTTCTTCGAACTCACACGTCGCCTGTCCAGGTGCGTTTCATGGAAGGAGTCGCCAAAACCGGTCCGCGACCGTTCAAGATCGTAATGCCGGGCAAGGTCTACCGAAACGAAGCGACCGATGCGACACACGAGGCGCAGTTCTATCAGATCGAAGGCCTCTATGTGAACAAGGCTGTATCCATGGCCGAACTTAAAGGCACGCTTGAGCGTTTCTTCAAAGAATTCCTCGGCCCTGACGTAAAGATTCGCTTTCGTTCGAGCTATTTCGGCTTCGTTGAACCAGGGGTCGAAGTTGATGTGTGGTGGAAGAATCGATGGCTTGAACTCGTCGGCGCGGGTATCGTCCATCCAAGGGTGATAGAGGCCGCCGGCCTTGATTCAAATGAATGGAAAGGCTTCGCATTCGGTTTCGGTGTCGATCGTCTCGTTATGCTGCGCTACGGCATCGACGATATCCGCCACCTCTATTCAGGCGATCTCAGACTCATCAATCAATTCTAATGAAAGTCTCTTATAAATGGCTCTCAGGATATTTCGATAAGAAGCTTCCGTCTCCGGATGAGCTTGCAGAGCTTTTGAGCGCTCACGCTTTTGAAGTCGAAGGTATTGAAAAGCTCCCGAATGACACGGTTCTCGACGTGAAAGTCTTGCCTGACCGCGCTCACTACGCTCTTTCTCATGGCGGCATTGCGGGGGAAGTTTCGGCCATTACTGGCATTCCGGAATCTGATGTAAAACTCTCTGATGTGGACTTTGTGCTCACCGAATCCATTCTGGGCCCCAAAGTCACGGTATCAGACGAAAAGCTTTGCCGTCGGTATATTGCGCGCAGGATCGAGAGCGTAATGGTTAAGGAATCGTCTCCTGAACTCCGCAGCCTTCTTGAAGCCATTGGCGCCCGATCGATCAACAATATTGTCGATATCACGAATTACGTGATGATGAGCTACGGCCAGCCAATGCACGCATTTGACGCTGACAAGCTTGCGGGCAGCATCGTTGTGCGCCTCGCGAAAGCGGGCGAGAAAATCATAGTTCTCGACGGAAGGGAAATCGAACTCCGCGAATCTGACCTTGTCATTGCCGACGATCAGGGTCCAATCGCCATTGCTGGCGTAAAGGGAGGCAAGCGCGCTGAAGTCACGTCCTCAACAAAGAATATCGTTCTTGAATCGGCCAATTTCGATCCGGCCTCAGTGCGCCGCACCTCGACGCGCGCCAATCTTCGTAATGATTCGTCGAAGCGCTTTGAAAACGAGATCACGCCTGTTATTGCATTTGATGCCATGCGCCAGGCGACGAAATATATCCTCGAATCGTGCCCAGGTGCCCAGGCGGGGGAGCTTACCGATATCTATCCTGAACCTGCCGAGGAGTGGCTTGTTTCCGTCGATCCTGAATATATGAATGCAGTAACAGGTCTTTCGCTTTCGACGAAGGACATGGAAGACATTCTCATTCGCCTCGGATGCAAAGTTCAGGCAGACGGAAAGAGGCTTGCCGTCACGCCTCCCCCGGAGCGGCTCGATCTCACGATCCCTGAAGACATTGCCGATGAAATTGTCCGCATATATGGCTACGATAAACTCCCTTCGAAGGATACTCCGGCTGTGCCGCGCACCCCGTCCGACAAGACATTTTATTGGACGGAATTTATCAAAAATGCGCTCATGAAGGCTGGCTATTCGGAACTTCAGACGTATACGCTTGTGAAGAAAGGTTATTTTGAAATCGCGTACCCACTCGCAAGCGACAAGGCGGCGCTTCGCGAAAGCATCAAACCGAAATTCGGCGAAGCGCTTCAGGCTAATGCCCTCAACGCCGATTTTCTCGGCCTTGAATCGATCAAGGCATTCGAAATAGGCAAAGTGTTCCCGAAAACGGGCGAGAAGACTTCTCTTTGTGTTGGCGTTCTCCAGGTGCGAAAGCGTAAAGACGTCACGTCTGAGTCGCTTCTCAAGGAAATCATCGCCGTGCACGAGGCTCGCTTTGGCAAGCTCGAAGAGAAAATTGAAACCGGCCCATTCGGTGCCATGATCGAAATTGATCTTGATCCGATTATTGCCAAGCTTCCAGAAGGGGAGATCGCCGATCTCGGCTTCGCGCCGCTTTCCGCTGATAAAAAATACGTTCCGTTCTCGGCATACCCATACATCGTTCGCGATATCGCCATGTTCGTTCCTGGGGGTACAAATGACGCTGCCGTCCTTGAGGAGATCCGCTCTGCGGCTGAGAAATCAGCGGGCACGCTTCTTGTAAAGGGTCCGGCGCTTTTCGATCGTTTCGAAAAAGACGGCAAAATTTCATACGCCTTCCGCATGATATTCCAGGCATTCGATCGGACGCTTTCAGACGATGAGGCGAATGCTTTCATGAAGCCCGTGTATGATGCCGTTATCAAAAACGGCTGGACGGCGCGGTAAAAAAGCCGCTTACGGCACGACGGCAGCAAGCGGCTTTGGTGAATATCTTGAGGCTTTTTTGTGCGCGATTTCGAGGATAGCCAGGCTTTGTCTGCGGAACTCTGCTATCTGATCCCGCCTTTTGGTGTGAAATCGGATGAAGAGGATCTTTTCCACAGCTACTTGATAAATTGCCATTTGCCGAGCCCTTCCCGAGGAGGTTTCGGCATCAACCAGATTTTCCTCGATCACACGCATAAGAGCCCTTTTTTCCGGCGAATCGTGCCGGTGACGAGGGGTAATGCTCATTCTGCGAGAAATGGTAGCGCGGGCTGCCGTATGAGTCAAAACAAAAGCGGAGACCACGGTCTCCGCTCGATTCATTTTCGACGCCCTCCCTTGATCTTCGAAACGAACTGCTTCCGGGCCTGCTTCGAGTTCACGCCGATTCTTTTCCAGAACGGCGTGTCTTCTTGGCGTGGCTCGAGGCATTCGGCGCAATCTTTTGCGGTCATGCGTTCGAGGTCAGGAAGACGCAAGGCCGCAAGCTCCTGTTCGTTGATGCTCTTGATTCGTTCGACCGAAACAGGAGCAAAAATGGCGAGGGCTACGATTTTCCGCAGAGCAATCCGTCCTGCATCTCCCGGCGGGAGGTGAAGTCGGACGATGCGGGATTCCTGCGCCGCATTAAGCGGGGCAAGGCTCTCGGTTTCTTCCTTGGTTAAGTCGGTGGGATTCACCTCCTCCGCTCTTATCGAAGATTCTTCGAGTTCGCGGAGGACA
>DASTXF010000071.1:0-9941 GCA_035765615.1 Minisyncoccota bacterium
GCAGAAATTAAAACGGAAAGACCTTTTGCCGCCACAACGAGAGCAATCCTCAAGAACACGTAATGGCGCGACCTGTGTTCGAAACCATATGCGATGTCGCCGACCAGATAGATGAACAGGAGGTCGAGGGCCTGGATGGCGGCTGTTGGGATGACGCTCCAGAGGACGAAGGGTCGTATAAACGGCCCAAGAATCCCCTTGAGTCTCCCCCAATTGAATGCAACCGTGTCTTTAACTGTCATGAGCTGGAATTGCTTCACGGTATTCCCTTTGTTGATGTGAGATGAACGCGGAATAGAAGAAAGTGCTTGCAAAGATCCTATACTGCTGCTGTTTTTTGCCGCGTATTTCTGAAAATACTACGTGCACGATTATCTTTTTGTTTCTCTGCATCATGCAAAGGAAAAGGCGCCGACAAGCGGCGCCTTGAATCAGGCTTTAACTTACTTCAAACCATTGCCATGCCGGTTTCCCGGGATACGAGGTTTCGATACTGAATGCATGACCGCATGAGCTCGGCGTGCTTGCCGACTCCTTGGATGCGTCCCTTTTCGAAAACCACGATCTGATCCGCGTGACGAATCGTTGAGAGGCGGTGGGCGATGATGATGCCTGTCCTCCCTTCCATGGCGGTTCTGATTGCCTCGTGGACGAGGTGCTCGTTTTCCGGATCGAGTGCGTTTGTTGCTTCGTCGAGAATGAGCACGCTCGGGCTTTTGGCGATGGCGCGGGCGATTGCCACGCGCTGGCGCTGTCCGCCCGAAAGCTGAATGCCGTTTTCACCGATAAGGGTGTCGAACCGTTTCGACCCCAGACGGTGATAAAACTCGCTGATGCGGGTTTTTTCGGCAAGGTCATTCAGCATGTCATCCGTCGCGTAATCGGCGTGGCCGTTTAAGCCATACGCCATATTGTAGCGAAGTGTCCGGTCCCAGAGCTGCGGCGATTGGTCGACAACGCCGACCGCTTGCCGCCACTGCTTGAGATCAAGTTGTCTCAGGTCGTTTCCGTCGATGAAGACGGCTCCCTCGTCGGGATCAAAACCCCGAAGAATAAGATTAACGACCGTTGATTTACCAGAACCCGAATGGCCGACAAAGGCAGTGACCTGCCCTTGCGGTATGACAAGCGAGATGCCGTGCACCGCGGACGGTGAATCGTTCTCGCTCTCTTTGCCCGTTTCGTCGTCAGGATCTTCGAATGTCGGATAGCTGAACGAAACGTTCTTAAGCTCGATCCGGCCGTCGAATTTCTCAGGACGAATGGGATTGTCAACAACAGTAATGGCTGGCGGCATATCGAGAAGCCTGAAATACCTCAATATGAGCGCCTTATTGCGCAGATACCGCCGCTGCATGCTGCCGATATTGCCAATCGAGGCAAGGACAGCCATCGACCACCCCATGGCGGTGACGAGCTTATCCGCGCCGACAATGCCCTGATATACGAGCCAGATGGCCATGAGGAGCATCGCGAGCTGGCCAATCGCAAGGAAAGGTTCCCGGAAGAAGTTAACTTTGATGTTATACGTCGTCCAGAGTTTTTTCCCTGTGTTGGCAAAGCGTCGGTAATCGTCTGCGTACTCGCGAATCATGCGCTCTTCCTGTCCGGAAAGAGCGACGAGTCGGAGATTCTTGATTGCCTCGAAATATGCCGTACCGAGCCTGCTTTCTTCGCGGTGATGTGCCTTTACCAGCGGGAAGAATTTTCCCACGATATAGTTGCTCACCGTGAAATAAGCGAGAATCGATGCGACCATGACGAGGCCGATCCTCCAGTCGAGCCAGAACAAGCCTCCGAGCGTGAGCGTGACGCGCACGCACATCGGCATGAGCTCCATAAGGAAGAGCTGGGTGAAATCAGCCATGGCCGATTCCCCCTTCTTGATAACATCGACTTTGAATCCCGAATTCTGGTTCGCGATCTGTCCGATCGAGAGCCGCGAAATGCTTCGGAGCGTGTCGTCGGACGTCTTGTCTTCCGCATCGTACGCAATCATGAGAATGTGCACGATATGGAAGATTGTGTTGAGAAGGCTCTGACCGAATACCACGCCGAACACAGCGAACGCGAAACCGATTTCGAGTTCGATCGGCCAATGGTTGATCATGCCCTTCACAATCCGGCCATAGAAAAATGGCGTAGCGAGTCCCAGAGCCTGGGATGCGATAAGGAGGCCGGATGTAAGCAAGAGTGCGCCCCTAAATGGGCGGTACGCTTCATACATCCTGCCGAGGAATTTCCCGGTCTTCATGAATCAAATCCTTTGATGGTTTGAAATTGTAAAGAACTAAAACACCGTGCGTGGTCGCACGGTGTTTCAAATATTCGATCTTGATCGAATGCTTAGGACATCGTGCCACCAGTATTTCGAGGCGCAAAAGGATACGACGCGCGGACATGCGCGTGTGCGAGTTCTATGATGATTGCCTTTTGCGTTTTCATTGCCGAATAACCATACCATGAAGGCATGGGGCACGCAAATATGCCGTCTCAGAAGCCTTATAATCCCTCGTTTTTAAGCTGCTCTATAGCCTTTTTAGCCTCTTTGGAGAGTTTTCGTGGCATGGTGACCCGGACATTCACTAGGAGATCGCCCCGATGGCCGTCTTTGCCTCGAGAAGTAGTCGGTACTCCCTTGCCTTTGACACGAAGAATTTCGCCATTTGAGACCCCTTCGGGCACTTTAATGACGATTTCACCGTCGAGCGTTTTCAGAGGATGACTCGCTCCAAGAAGTGCGTCGGTCAGTTTGACGGAAATGTCTGTTGAGAGGTCGAAACCTTCTTTGCGGAAAAGCGGATGCTTTTTGACATGGAGTCGCAGATAGAGGTCGCCCGATTCGCCGCCGGCGATTGCCTCGCCCGCCCCCGAAAGGCGGATCATTTCACCTTCCTCAACGCTTGGCGGGATCTTGGCTTTAATTTCCTGGTTACGCTTTTGAACGCCCGCGCCCCGGCAAATCGGACATTTTTCTTCTGGTTCTTTTCCCGATCCATGGCATGTTTCGCACGTTCTCGTCGTTTGGAACGAGCCAATGATCGAGCGTTTGATTTCGGTCACCTTGCCTTTGCCAGCACAGGTATGGCAAGTCTTCATCTTGGTGCCCTTTTTAGCGCCCGTGCCTGCGCATTCGGCGCAGACAGACATTTTATTCAGAGTTATGAGTTTTTCGGCGCCGAAAATCGATTCTTCAAACGTGATATCAAGATCAACCTGAATGTCTGAGCCGCGTTTAGTCCTCTCCCTGCGCGAGCCACCAAAGAAATCTCCGAATATGTCTCCGAGGTCGAACTCAACGCCACCGTTGCCAAATCCTCCCTGACGAAAGCCAGAGAAGTCGAATCCAAAGTCGTTCGGATTGAAGCCTTGTCCGCCAAAGCCCGCACCGCCCGGGCCAGCAGATCCGAAGGTGTCGTATTGTTTTCTTTTCTGCTCATCACTGAGAACGGAGTAGGCCTCGTTCACTTCCTTGAATTTCTCAGCATTGCCTCCCTGTTTGTCTGGGTGGTATTGGTGGGCGAGTTTTCGGAACGCCTTTTTTATATCGTCTTGCGACGCGTTCTTTTCGACTCCAAGGGTTTTGTAATAGTCTTTTGGCATAGGTGTTTAATAAGCGAACGATGTGGTTTTCGTAGGGAAACCCCACGAAAACCATGTCGCGAGCTTATTTCTTTTCTTCGTACTGAGCGTCACGGACATTTCCGTCATTTCCCGGGCCGCCATTATTATCGGCGCCTTGCGAGCCTTGGTTAGGCGCTGACTGCTGATTTTTCATCATCGATTCACCAATTTTCTGCATTGATAGCGAGAGGGCTTCGCTCGCCTTCTTAATAGCGTCAACATCAGCGCCGTCTTTCAGCTTTTTGAGATCGGCGACTTTAGCCTCGACATCCGATTTTACGTCTGCCGGAACTTTGTCGCCTCCGTCGCGGAGAGATTTCTCCGCCGTGTAAATCATCTGTTCAGCAATATTCCTCGTTTCGGCTTCGGTTCGCTTCTTTTCGTCTTCACCAGCGTGCATTTCCGCGTCCTTCTTCATGCGCTCGATGTCGTCCTTCGAAAGGCCCGACGAGCCTTGAATCTTGATCGACTGCTCCTTGCCCGTCGACTTTTCTTTGGCTTTGACGGAAAGGATGCCGTTTGCATCAATGTCGAAGGTTACTTCGACCTGCGGAACGCCGCGAGGAGCTGGCGGAATACCGTCGAGAATGAAGCGGCCAAGCGATTTGTTGTCGCGAGCCATAGCGCGCTCTCCTTGAACGACGTTGATTTCGACCGACGTCTGATTATCGGCGGCCGTCGAGAACACCTGGGAGCGAGATGCCGGAATGGTCGTGTTCTTCTCGATGAGTTTCGTCGCCACGCCGCCCATGGTTTCGATGCCAAAGGAAAGCGGAATAACGTCGAGAAGGAGCACATCTTTGACATCACCCTTAAGCACACCGCCCTGAATAGCTGCGCCAACAGCGACAACTTCATCAGGGTTCACGCCCATGTGAGGCTTCTTTTTAAAGAAGTCCTCTACTGCCTTTTGCATTGCAGGCATGCGGGTCTGGCCGCCCACAAGGACGATTTCATTGAGATCGCCCACCTTGAATGGCGAAGCCTCAATTGCGCGCTTGGTGATTTCCATGGCGCGGTCGATGAATTCGCGGCAGAGCTCTTCGAGCTTGGCGCGAGTCATTTTCTTCACGAGATGGAGCGGACCATCGGCGCCGACCGAGATGAACGGAATGTTGATTTCCGTTTCTACTGCGGTCGAGAGCTCGATTTTAGCCTTTTCAGCTGCATCATCGAGACGCTGCTTGGCAAGTGGATCCTTGCGGAGGTCTACGCCAGTTTCCTTAACGAATTCATCTGCAAGCCAATTAATGATCTTCTGGTCGATATCCTTGCCTCCGAGGTGAGCATCGCCGTCGGTCGCTTTCACTTCGATGACATCGTCGCCCACTTCAAGAACGGAAATATCGAAGGTTCCGCCGCCGAAATCGAAGACGGCAATTTTCTCGTCCTTTTTCTTGTTGAAGCCGTATGCGAGCGCAGCCGCGGTCGGCTCGTTAATGATGCGCTTCACGTCGAGGCCAGCAATCTTGCCCGCGTCTTTCGTCGCCTGGCGCTGAGAGTCGTTAAAGTATGCCGGAACGGTGATGACGGCTTCTGTGACAGGCTCTCCGAGGCGCGCTTCAGCGTCCGCCTTGAGCTTGGCGAGGATCATGGCCGAGATTTCTTCAGGGCGATACCATTTGTCGCCCATTTTTACTTCAATACCGCCGTTTTGAGACTTACGGCATTCGAACGGCACGGATGCGACGTCTTTTTGGACGCCCGGCTCGTCCCAGTTATGACCGATAAAGCGCTTGATCTGATAAACCGTGTTTTTCGGGTTGGTGACAGATTGACGCTTGGCTACAACGCCCACGACGCGCTCTTTGGTCTTCGTTTCTGCGACAATCGAAGGCGTAGTGCGCATGCCTTCGGCATTTTCGAGTATTTTTGGCTCGCCGACTTCCATGACGGCAACGGCCGAGTTGGTGGTACCGAGATCGATACCGATGATTTTTGACATTGGTTGAACGTTAACTAACTGCTAATAAAGCAATTAGCGTGCGTTCGGGGCCCGGGCGAGTTGGTTTACAAGAAAATCGAGATTGAAATACGGAGAAACCGCTTCAATGAATGTTGGAATGAAGAGTTCAGTGTAAACGGAGCGCTTTGGAGTATCAAGAAGAAGCGGCTCGGCTGAAGGAGCGACATTCTCTTCTATTGGTTTGGTACCAAGGAATCGGATCTCCGGAACACCTTCGGTTTCGATGACGGCGAAGAAAGCACGAACAAGCTCACCCGTCGCAAGGGTGACTTCTTTGGCGAAGATATGAACTTGTGGCTTTCGAATAAGCATCGCTTGGATTATACGCTTACAGTGATAGTACGTCGACTATTTGGCTTTTGGTTCAGCTACGACGACTTTAGCGGGACGAATGAGCTTCGTGCCAAGCATGTAGCCTTTCTCCATTACCTTCGATACGGTGCCGACCTTCTTTTCGTCTTCGGTTTCCTCGTGGCTTACTGCTTCGTGAAGATTGTGATCAAATTTTTGGCCGAGAGGGTCGATTTCTTTAAGGCCGTTTGCAGTAAGGACACCCTTGAGCTGAGCATAAATGTGCTCTACACCCATGCGCCAGTTTCTGTCGGCTTTCTCCCAGGCTGCTTTATTGCTCCATGCCATCTCGAAGCTCGAGAGAACGGGCAAAAGCTCTTCGATAAGGCCTTCGTTTGCCATGACGCGAAAGTCCTTCATGGTGTCCTCCATGCGCTTTTTGGCGTTCAGGAAGTCAGCCTTGGCACGCTGCCAGCCTTGAAGGTATTCGTCGCGTTCGGCTTTTATCTTTTCGATTTCAGAGCTTGTATCTTGGGTTTTCTTTTCGTCTTCTTTCATGAGTTTATATCTTACCATTCCGTAACAGACTCTGTGTTTGACATTTTATATAAATCGTTTTAGGGTGTCAACAGGATGAAAAGTACATTCATGGCGGCGATTTTAATCGCCCTTGCAGTATTCTTCGGGCTTACCGTGATTCCCCAGGTAAGTAAAGGCAGTGCCTTTCTGGCCTCACTCATCGCTTCAGCCGCATGGTTCATGGTCATTACCGCCATCGGCGAAGTCGTCGAACACGCTATCAAGCGGAATCAGGCCAAGCAGTCGAACCCCGAGAAAAACCAAGTCGCGCCTTAGCGCGACTTTTTTGCAGCACACACACTAACGAAAACGCCCTTTCGGGCGTTTTTTCGTTTAGCGCTTGCTCCACTGAGGAGACTTGCGGGCCTTCTTGAGACCGAACTTCCTGCGTTCCTTTGCGCGAGGGTCGCGTTTGAGGAAACCGAGCTTCTTGAGTTTCTTCCTCATTTCGAGATCGCACTCGAGGAGCGCGCGAGCGGTCGCGTGACGAAGGGCTTCTGCCTGAGAGTGGATGCCGCCGCCGGAAATCTGAGCGGTAACCTTGAATTTCTGAGCGATTTTCGATTCGTTGAAAGCTGCTTCAGCGATCGATTGGAGGTCTGCGGTCACAAAATAGCCAGCGAGGTCTTTACCATTGATCTCGTAGGACTGCTTTGGAGCAGCGGTGAGGCGAGCGCGAGCCACCGCGGTCTTGCGGCGTCCGACTGCTTCGAAATATTTGGTTTTCTCTGCGGTATTCATAATTATTATTCGGTGATGACGAGATTCTTCATGATCCGAGGGGTGAGCTTGTTCTTCGGAAGCATGCCCTTCACCGCGACACGGAAAGCTTCTTTAACACCTTTCTTTTCGATGACGTGCTTAAGGGTCGCGTCAATGAGACCACCTGGGAAACCAGTGTAGTGGCGGTAGATCTTCTCCTCTTTCTTTTTTGCGGAGATATCAGCCTTGCCAGCATTTACGATGCGAACCTCGATATCAGGCAAAACGTTCGGTGCGTAAGCAGTCGAATTCTTGCCCATGAGGATCTTAGCGGCCTCCGATGCTACTCGGCCGATCTTCTTTGCCTGCGCGTCTATGGTGTGGGTAGCTTTCATGGAAATTTACTTTACGAACTGGATATGGGCCATTTTTGCTCCGTCCGACTTTCGGAGAGGAAGTTTGATGACGCGAGTGTAACCGCCGTTCCTGGTTTTGTGAGCAGGAGCGATAACTTCAACAAGCTTCTTGGTAGCGCGAGTGTCGCCAATTTTTGAAGCAATGAGGCGGCGGCTTGCGAGCGTACCAGCCTTAGCCGTGGTTACAAGAGGCTCAATGAATTTGCGGAGTTCTTTTGCGCGAGCTTCGGTCGTGGTGATGCCTTCATGGATCACGAGCGAGCGCACGAGAGAGCGGACAAGCGCGGTGCGCTGTCCTTTTTCCCTTCCTAATGTCCTGAATTTCTCGTGGTGTCGCATGGGATTGAATCGTAGAGACCTAGTTTACAGATTTTTTTATTTTTGTCTATTGTCGGCTACTTGAGCGTGATGCCGAATTCGGAGAGAGCCTTCTTGATCTCCTGAATGCCCTTCGGGCCGAGACCTTCGATGTTCTCAACATCCTCTTCCTTCTTGCGAACAAGACCTCCGACCGTGCGGATGTTTGCGTTCGCAAGGGCATTCGTCGTCCTCTGGGAGAGACCGAGCGTTTCAATGCGGGTCTTGAGGAACTCGGTGTCGAGCTCCTTCTTCTCCCCTGCTGGTGCTTCGGATTTCTCTTCCTTGGCCTCAACAACCGGCTCTTCTTCCTTGAAGCCGACAATTGCCTTGAGCTGCGTGATCATGATCGAAATCGAGCGCTCGAGAGCAGCGTGCGGCGTGATGGTGCCGTCGGTTTCAATGGTGATCTTGAGGCGGTTGAAGTCGGTCCTGTCGCCGACGCGCATGTTTTCTACTTCGTAGTTCACGCGGCGGATCGGAGTGAAGGTCGCATCAAGAGCGATGGTGCCGATATCGACACGCTCCTTCTGGAGAACTTCCTTAGATACGTAACCAAGGCCGCGAGCGACAGTCATTTCGATGTCGAGTTCAGCGCTCTTGTCCGTAACGGAAGCAATGTGCTGGTCGAGGTTGAGGATTTCGACCTGGCCTGGAGCCTTGATGTCAGCAGCGGAAACATCCTTAACACCCTTAATTTTAAGAGAAAGGGTCTGGCTTTCCTCGGTCGCAACTTTGATGCGAAGCTTCTTGAGGTTGAGGAGGATAGTGATTACGTCTTCCTTGACGCCTGGGATAGTCGAGAATTCGTGGTCAACGCCAGCGATCTTGACGTGGGTCACCGCGGTGCCTGGGAGCGATGAAAGGATAATGCGGCGGAGGCTGTTTCCAAGCGTGTGGCCGTAACCAGGGTAAAGGCCGTCGATTTCGTATACGCCCAAAGATTCCTTTTCAAGGACGATCTTCGGCTTCGACGGCAAGACGATGTTTGTTTCGTTCATACGTGTATGATTAATTTTACCCTTTTACTAATACGATCTAATAACCCTATCGCGGTTTAGCGGCTGTAGAACTCGATCACCTGGCCCAGATTGAAGAGGAGTTCGGTCGGATTGTGCTTCGGAGTACCCGTGATTTCAGCGGTTTTCTTGTCTGCATCATAGGAGAGCCATGATGGAGTCGAGATTTTCTTGGTCTTGTCGTCGATGTCTTTGAAAAGAGGCTTTTTGAGGCTGCCGGGACGGATCGAGACCTTGTCGCCGATAGCAACAGTGAGCGATGGAGAGTTTGTCCTCTTGCCGTTTACGAAGATGTGGCCGTGAGCAACCATCTGGCGGGCAGCAAGGCGGGTCGGAGCCCAGCCGAGACGGTACGCAACGTTGTCGAGACGCATCTCAAGCCTTTCATAGAGAGCCTGGACGGTGTTCACGCCTTTCTTAGCAACCGATTCCTTGACGTAGCGCTTGAACTGGCGCTCGAGAACGCCATAGGTGTAGCGAACCTTCTGCTTTTCAAGCATTGCGGTCGCGAATTCGCCTTTCGGGCGATATGGGCCTTTGCCGCCTTTGCGCTCCTGGCGCAGAGCGAACTTCTGCGTCTGAGTCTTCTCGAAGATGCTTGCTCCGAGACGGCGTGCGATCTTGTATTTTGGTCCGTTTATCATGATGGAATGCTATTAAAAACTATACGCGACGAGGGCGTGGAGGGCGCGGTCCGTTATGAGGAACCGGCGTCACGTCCTTGATCGACGAAATCGAGATGCCCTTGGTTATGAAGCTTCGAACGGCTGACTCGCGGCCGGAACCGACGCCTTTGATGACAACGGCTACTTCCTTGAGGCCCATGAGCTTGCCCTTGTCGGCGAGCACTTCACCAACCTTTGCAGCAGCGAATGGAGTTCCTTTCTTTGCACCTTTGAAACCAAGAGCGCCAGCAGAAGACTGAGCGATGGCATTACCAGAAGCGTCCGTGAGGAGGCAAAGCGTGTTGATGTACGTTGACTGTAC
>DASTXF010000072.1:0-3329 GCA_035765615.1 Minisyncoccota bacterium
CGAGCGCTGGACCGAGAGCCTGGCCTGGTACAGCCTTGCCGCCCGGGATCTGGAGCTTCAATACTTTCGTAACTTTCTTTGCCATAGTAGCGGTAAGGTTATATTAAATCTTCTTAACTTGCAAGAAATCGAGTTCGACAGGAGTTTCGCGGCCGAACATCGATACGAGGACCTTGACCTTGCCGCGGCTGTCGTCGACTTCCGCGACCTTGCCTTCGAGATCCTTGAATGGACCGTCCGCGATCTTGACCGCGTCGTCCGGAGCGAGATTGATCTCGTGTTTTACTGAAGTCTCGTCCATGCGGCCCATAAGGGTCTGCATTTCCTTCTCCGTAAGGGGTACTGGATGAACGCCGGAACCGACGAAGCCCGTCACGCGAGGAGTGTTGCGGACGACGAACCATGAATCATCGGTCACGATCATATCAACGAGAATGTAGCCCGGGTAGACCTTTTCTTCTTCCTCGACGCGCTTGCCTGCTTTGACCTTAATTTTCTTTTCGGTCGGGACAAGCACGTTGAAAATCTTGTCCTGCATGTTCAAGGAATCGATGCGCTGCCTCAAGTTTCGCGCGACCGCGTTCTCATAGCCGGCATAGGTATGGATCGCGTACCAATGGCGTTCTCCGCCTGTTTGCTGTTTCGACATAGATTTTTGGCTTACTTGATAATGAGCTTCTCGAGACCGAGGCTGAAGATGTAGTCAGCAACGCCGAGAACGATCATCGTAGCGACAGATATGCCAATCACGAGGACCGTGTAGTTTATTGCTTGGCTCCTTGTCGGCCAGTTCATGTGCTTCATCTCTCCGCGGGTATCCTTGATGTATTCGGTGAGTTTCATAAATGCAGTTTTTGTTAATAAAAGCCGCCCGGGCGGGCGATGTAGCCATATAATACTACGTATTTGGAATTATGCAAGCATGCAAAAAGCCGCCCTTTCGGGCGGCTTTTGGTTACTTGATTTCGTACGTAATCGTTACGTTCGAAGTAATCTTGTTCTCTCCCGTCGGAAGCGATGGAGCGGATTCTGCCCCGCCCATGCCCATAACTGCGTCAGCCTTTGCGTAGTAGATCGGCATTGGACGATTGTTTGCTTCGTTGAAGCTTACAATCCTCACGAGCGACACTCCGAGCGACTGGGCAAGAGACTGAGCCTGCTCTTTCGCGTCTGCGATCGCCTTGTCGCGCGCCTGGCGCTCGACCTGCGTTTCGTTATCAACAGAGAATGAAAGTCCGGACACGTTCGAGGCTCCAAATTCGCCAATACCTGAAAGAAGGGTGCCGGCCTGGTCGAGCTTACGAACCTTGATCTCTACCGTCTGCGACACGACATATGCCGCGAGAACCTGAGTGCCGCCGCCGTAATACGGCATATTTGCGGTCTGGTGATACTCGTACCGTGGATAAATATTGTACGAATCCGTCTTCACGTCGCGGTCCTCGACCCCTGATTTCTTGAGGTATGCGAGAATAGCGTTCATGTTGTCGGTCGCCTTTTTCTGCGCGTCAGGAACCGATGGGCCTTCTTCCTGAACGGTGAAGGTAAAGGTGGCGATATCCGGAGGAGCGATGACGTCGCCTTCGCCGGAGACGGTTATGGTATCTGCCGAAGCGATACCCGTGCCGATGTATTTCATCGACTTGAGCTCCGAGACGAGTTTTGCCGCCGTAAATGCGACAAGAAGCGCGAGGAGCGCATATGCGAGATTCCTGAATGCAGGACGATTGAACATTTCCATAAGGGAATTAATTAGCTTGTAATGCTTCCGCCGAGACTACTAGATTATCAAATAATGCGAGCACCGTCATTGGTCCGACTCCCCCGGGTACCGGAGATATGGCTGAAACAAGCGGTGAAATGGCTGCGAATGCCACATCCCCCACGACGGTTCTTCGGGGAAGTTCGTCTTCCAGTTTTCGAGATGCGATGCCCTTCTCGATTGCATTGATGCCCACGTCCACAACGACCGCCCCAGGTTTTATGAATGAAGCATCTATATATTCAGCTTTGCCAATGGCAACGATGACGATATCGGCAGCTGAGCTTATCTTCTCCGGGTGCTCGGTTTTCGAATGAATGACGGAAACCTCCGCGCCGCGCGTCCGCAAGCTTTCCGCAATCGGAGCGCCGACGAGCCGCGACCTGCCAAAGACGGCGGCTTTCTTGCCTGAGAGGGCGATGCCGTAATGGTCAAGGAGAAGCATTGTGCCTTTGGCCGTGGCGGGAACGAATTTCGACGACGTCCCGAGACCGTCAACGTCTTTCTCCGGCGCAATCGATGACGCAAGGGCGAAGCCATTGAGCTTTCCCGGAACCGGAAGCTGAATAATCACCCCGTGGACTGATGGATCGGCGTTGAGATTCGCTATTACGCCCCGTATTTCCTCTTCGCCTGCTGTTTCCGAGAAACAGACACGATCGACGATCGCGCCGATCTCCTCCCCGAACTTTTGTTTCTGACGTATGTATATTGCCGACTCCGGATTGTTCCCGATTTGAAGTATGGCAAGCCGCGGCGGCACCAAAAGGTCCGCCACGCGCTTCTTGAGCTCGCTTTTATATGCATCCCGGGCTTTCTTTCCATCAAGAATCAGCGTCATGGGTGTGAATATAGCACATCTTGACGAGCATCATTACCTTGAGTAATCTCACTAGCGAAACGTTCTCCATGAACACAAAACAAAACGTTATCCAATTCCCCACGGAATCGGTCGCTTGCCCCAAACTCAAGCAGACCCGCGCCGAGGTCGCTGTTTCGATCAATCGCATTTCGCGCCACCGCGCGAATGCCGACCTCCGGCACGCTTCCGCCGACGACGAGCACATCGCCGGCATCGAACCCATTTCCCTCGGCAAGCGCATGAAAATGTGCCGCCCTGTCCGGCTCAAGAGCCGATTCCGGGACGAATATCCCCCGCGACATTTCCGACGAAACGTCGCTTGAATTTGAAAAGGCTCCGCACTGCGGAGCCTTTTTTATGTTATTCGTAGCGGAGAGCCTCGATAGGGCTTTTCTTGGCGGCTTGGCTTGCGGGATATCCACCAAAGACAAGACCGATGAGCGTGGAAACGGTAATGCCGAGAATGGCGCCCGACCACGGGAATATAAATTGCCAATTAAGCCCGAGCCCTGCCGAGAGGCCGATCGATATAAGGAATGCGAGGCTCGATCCGAGAATAATGCCAACAACGCCGCCGATGGCGGTGAGGAGCACGGCTTCGAGAAGGAATTGCGAGAGAATATCGCGGTTCGTTGCTCCGAGCGATTTGCGGAGACCAATTTCACGCGTCCTTTCCGTGACCGCGACGAGCATGATGTTCATGAT
>DASTXF010000073.1:0-6583 GCA_035765615.1 Minisyncoccota bacterium
AACCGAGGCGCTTACGCTCGCCGCGGCCATACTCATGAACTTCGCCAAGCTCCACGTTAAAGTGGCGCTGGTGCAGGCAGGGTGTGCGACGCAGCCGATTTTCGTCCTCGTGTTTGCAATCATCCTTTCCAAGTCCCACCCGCACGTTTTCTCGGAAGAGATGAACGGGCAGGCGATCTGGAAAAAGACGATGTGCATCGCGGTCGTCGTTATCGGGGGAGCAATCCTCTCGTATACGACGGCATAGCATAGCCTCATTCTTTCGGGAGTGGGGCTATTTCCTTTCATGTATAATGAAATTCGGCCCAGTGGTGAAGTAGGTTAACACGACGGTCCGCAAGACCGTTATTCGTTGGTTCGACCCCAACCTGGGCCTCAATAATCCGTGCTTTTTTGGCGCCTCTAGGGTACGATTTAAAGTGCATGCCACAAATTCCCGATATAGAAACCCTCGCAAACGACCGTGAGAAGTTCAATCAGTTCGTGTACACGCCATTCGAAGAGGCAATCAGTGAAATAGAACGAAGAAAAACAATTTCTATTCAGGGAATGGCCACCACACCCCCAGAAGCGCTTCGCGGAGGGCCTCGATTCGTACTTTTTCGGCATATCGCGACACCGAATTACGAAATTCGCAGGTTCATGAGCGCGGCAGACGCAGCTGGTTTCAAGCCTCTCATACTCGAGTACACATCGGACATATTCCTGTCGCTCAATCATTGGAAGCACTCGCTTGGAAAACTTCCGTTCTACAAAGGCATGGACAAAAAAGGCGGATTGAGAACGGAACACAGAAGCATTATCGATTTTAATGCGAACAACAGGAAAGCACTTTCCGATATCAAGACAACCTGGAATCAGGGGCTTGTAGATTTCCATCACGAATTTTTCCTCAAGCATTTTCCTGATCATAAAGATAATATTTATGATCTTTCTGTCTGGCTAAAGGAGAACGGAGCTGACGCAAAAGGCTATTACAAAGCCTTCTTATCGCTTTTTTTAAAAAACGCCGTGCTTTTTGAGAATTTCCTTCTTGAGGGAGAAGAGCTAGAATTTACCAAGAAAATAATCCTGCCGGCATTCGCAGAAATCGTTCAAGAGACAGGAATGAAGCCACTCATTGTTGCTCTTGAACCAACAGAGATCGAGGGAGACCTTTTCTGGCTTTGCCACCCACACGAAGAAAGAAGCTTCATTTTTAAAAAAGACCAAAAACAATGAACACCACATTGAATAGGGCGTTGTCGGTAGGACTTACTGTATTTCTTGTAGCATTTATCTTGTTCGATATCTGGAGTCGATTTTCAGGCTACGTGCAAGCGAAAGATTTTCTCGTTGATATCAATATTCCGTGCGCCCAAGGAAGCTCGTGCTTTACCGCCGTCTGTGATCCGAGCGCAGGGAGTTGCGATACGAGCGAATATCTGAAAGCGGAACTTACGGCCGAATACGTACCACAGTGTGCCTTTGAACATACGTGCACAGAGTTTTCTTGTCCCGCAGCTGACCGGAGTTGTCATATCATTTCTTGCTCTACAGATACGGTTCAAGACGGAGAAAAGTGCGAAAATGCACCCCAGGCAGCAACTGTAACAAAATAATCACATGGAGCACTTCATTTCTATACAATTCTGCTACCAGTATCTCGTCAATCAAATCTCCCTTGGGCTGCTCCTGTATTCCCATATACCCACAGCCGTCATTGCGCTCATTTTCGGCATTTTCCTGCTTTTCAAAAACTGGAGCATACAGAGTAAGACCTTTTTTGTCGTCTGTTCCGCATTTGCGGTATGGTGCTTGCTCGATCTCGGTTCGTGGTTTGCATTCCTTGGAGCCCAATACACCATGTTCACGTGGTCTATCACTGACATCTTTACTGTCCTCATATTCTTTTTTTCCTACTACTTCCTCTACACTTTCCTTACGGGAAAGGATCTACCTTTGTGGCAAAAAGTGGCTGGAGTCGTTCTTTTTCTTCCAACTCTGTATTGGACCATCCACGGCAGCAATCTAACCTCATTCGACGGAAACCTTTGCCAGGCAACGGAAAACGGTTCCGTAACGAACTATCCACTTTTTCTCGAGGCGCTTACATTTGCGCTCTGCCTAGGGCTTTCGATATTCAGCTTCTTTAAATCCAAAGCACTATCAGACAAAAAGAAAGCGGCATTTGCGGGGGCGGGCGTGTCGCTTTTTGTGTTTTTCTTTTTCTTCTCTCTCTTCTTGGCTGATTGGCTCGTAAGCAACAATATCTGGGTGAATGCATACAATGTTGAAATCTACGGACTTTTCGGAATGCCCGTATTGCTCATACTCCTTGGATACCTCATCGTTCGATACCATGCGTTCAATTTGAAGGTTTTCGGTACTCAGGCTCTCGTGCTCGCGCTTTGGCTCGTTATCGGCTCTGAACTCGTATTCGTGAGAAACACGGTGAATCAAGTGCTCGTGCTTGTGACACTCGGATTCTCCGTCATATTCGGCTATTTTCTAGTAAAGAGCGTACGCGGGGAGATAAAGGCCAAAGAAGACTTGCAGAAAGCAAACGATCGTCTCCGAGAGCTTGATGTACAAAAGACCGAGTTCGTATCATTCGCGACGCACCAGCTCCGAAGCCCGCTCACTGCGATCAAGGGCAATACGTCGCTTATTCTCGAAGGTGACGCTGGCCCGATCAGTGAATCGGTAAAAAACATCGTTCAGACGGTATATATTTCAGTGAAAACCATGATCACCGTCGTCGAAGATTACCTCAATATTTCCCGCATCGAGCTCGGTACCATGAAATACGATTTGCGCGATCTTGATTTCAAGGATCTCCTTCAGGAAGTCGTGAACGAGCAGAAGCCGAATATCGAATCGAAGGGGCTCACGTATTCCGTTTCCTTTGACCCGAACATCGTCTATAAAATCAAGGCTGACCCTGACAAATTCAAACAAGTGGTTATGAACACTATCGATAATTCGATCAAATACACGCCATCAGGATCGCTTACCATTTCGCTTGAAAAAGATCAGACGAAAGGCGCCGTTCGGCTTAAAGTCGCCGATACCGGCGTCGGCATCAGGGCTGACGTCATGCCGAAACTCTTCCAGAAATTCACTCGCGCTCCGAATGCGAGCGAGGCGAATATTCACGGCACAGGCCTCGGTCTTTTCATAGCAAAGAACATCATGGATGCTCATGGCGGCCGCGTATGGGCTGAATCAGCGGGAGAGGGCAAAGGAAGCCAGTTCTATATCGAACTTCCTGAAGCCAAATAACATGGAGGGCCTCATCATTCGGGATATTCAGCCAGACGATTTTCCTGAGGTAACGCGCCTCTATCACCTTACGTGGCTCGAAACTTACCCGAACGCCGAACTCGGCATCACCCGCGAGCTTATCGACGAGAGCTATAAAGACGCATATTCGCCAGAAAACGAGAAGAAACGCCGCGATCGCGTTGCAAATCTTCCGAAGCATGAAAAATACGTCGTGGCCGTGCTCGGCAAGAAGATCGTTGGAGTGGCGGACATGCTCGTCCTTGAGGATAAAAATAAGCTCCGCACGATATATGTCTTGCCTGAGTTTCAAGGCAAGGGCGTTGGCTCGGCGCTTTGGAACGCCGTCGAAAAATTCCGCGACCCAAACAAAAAATCCGTGGTGGAAGTGGCGACGTACAATAAAAAAGCCATCGCTTTTTATAAAAAACTTGGATTTAAGGAGACCGGGAGGACGTTTTACGACGAGGGCCTTTTCAATTCGAGAGGAATACGGATACCCGAAACCGAATTCATCATGGAATAAGCCGCCTTTACAGGCGGCTGTTTTTGTGGAGAATGAAATTCCGAAGCAGCAACTTTGAAAGGAGGCATATGAACGCCTATCAATGCATCAAGTGCAATCATAGGACATCAGGCGTCATCCTCCCCGAAAGCGGAGAGGAGCGCCACTGTCCTATTTGTCGTTCTCGACTTGACCAATGCCGAAACTGCTTTGCATTCACCTCGTTCACATCGAACGCAGGAGAAGGCGAAACATGCGACGGCTGCAGAAAACCCACCAAAACGCGCCCGAACGAGGTGCCAACATGAATGAAATAGTCCTGTCAGGAATTCGCGCCACGGGGAGGCTCCATTTTGGAAACTTCCTCGGGGCAGTTCAGCAATTCGTCAGGTTCCAGAAGGGAGGCGATACATGCCTCTACTTCATCGCGGACCTGCATACCCTCACGACGCTCGGAAATCCGAACGAGCTTCGATCGAACCTCATCGAGATCGTCAAAGACTATCTCGCTGCCGGTCTTGATCCGAACGCTTCTGTGATTTACGCGCAATCGAGTGTTCCCGAGATCCCTGAACTTTGTCTCTACCTTTCCATGGTCGAGCCGATCGGGGAACTCCAGACCGTACCGACATTCAAGGAAAAGGTGCGCAAGCAGCCCGAGAACGTCAATCTCGGCCTGTTCACGTATCCCGTGCTCATGGCGGCCGACATCCTCGGTCCGAAAACGACGCTCGTTCCGGTCGGGTCCGACCAGGTGCCAAACGTCGAGCTTGCCCGCGATCTCGCACGGCGGTTCAATGCACGATACGGCGACGTATTCGTCATCCCCCGCATGATGGAGCAGATGATCAAGGTGCCCGGTCTCGACGGCGAGAAAATGGGCAAGTCGGAATCCGACAACGCGATCGACATCAATGCTCCCATGTCCGAGATTGCCGCGCGGTACCGCACCAAGGCTGTCACCGATCCGGAACGCAAGCTCCGGGAGGACAAGGGCGACCCGTACAACCGATGCCGCTCGGTCTATCCCGTGCACGAACTCATCACCGAGGGCGAGTCCGCAACTCGTGCGATCGCTCAAAAGTGCCTGAACGCTGAGATCGGCTGCGCCGAATGCAAAGGTGTTCTGGTGCAATCGATTGCGAAAGTACTCGAACCGTTCCAGGAAAAGCGCCGCGAGATCGCCGACAAAGACGATCTCGTGAAGGAAATCCTCCATGAGGGCGGGAAAAAAGCCCGAAAGATGATTGCCGAAACGGTCGCGGTGGTACGCGATCGCATGGGCATCGTCGTGTATTGATACAAAGCGGCCCGCTTGTCGGGCCGCTTTTTCTATTGTAGGTTTCAGAATGAAGGAGTTCCTATGGATACCCAACAGAAAACAACCGACCCGAGGCTTACCGCTCTCGGAACTCGGCTCGAATCGGTGGACCGTCACATGGTCCACCTTATCGCCCGGCGCATGCGCCTGGCCGAACAAGTGGCAATGATCAAGCTTGAGGCTGGCTTGGAGCTGTATCGTCCCCAGATCGAACAGGACCGCCTCGATGACGCTTCGAAATGGGCGAAGGAAGAGGGAGTCAACCCTGAATTCGCCCGCTCAATGCTCTATGGCCTCATCGGCGAATCATGCAAACGGCAGATCGAGCTTACCGACCGTTTCCGGCTTCAGGGAAACGCCGAAAAGTTCACGCCATCCCGGGAAGAGCTGCGGAGTAATCTGCTCGCCCTCACCGACGCATGGGCGCCGCGCTACGACGCCGACTACGGCAAGTCGCATCCAGCTACGGCCGCGTTCATGAGATACGAACGCAAGATCATCGACCAGACCGTCCCGAATGTCCCGGAGGACGGCATCGTGATCGACATCGGCTGCGCCACGGGGCGCGAAAGCCGGCGTCTCGCTTCGCAGTTCAAGGCCATACACGGTCTTGACCTGAGCGAGCGCATGATCGAGCAGGGCCGGAAGACGGCTCGCGACGAGAACATCGGAAACGTTTCGTTCGACGTCACCGACGCCGAAAACGGACTGCCGTTTCAAAGCGGCTCCGCTTCGTTCGTCATCATGAATGGCGGCACGGGAAGCGACATGTTCGAGCTTCATCCGGTGCTCTCCGAGATCCAGCGCGTCCTCAAGCCCCATGGCAAGTTCGTGGCATCCTTCTACAACAAGGAAGCCTGGATCCAACGGGCATTCATGCCCTGGCCGCTCGGGCTTGTCGCGGGCATCGACCTCCACCGGTCGTGTCTCGAGGTATATTCGGGATCACGGCTCGTGCCAATCCATGCCAAGCCATACACGTCCGACGAAATCGAGTCTCTCTTGCCGTCGCATCTTGAAACCCTGACTTCTTCGACCTATCCGGCGGTTTCGTCGATTCTGCCTTCGGAAATTCTCAAAGCGACAGGTTCTGAGATCATCGAACGGCTCGACGAAAGAATCGCCCAGGACGGGACCGGCCTCGGCGCATACGTCGTTGTTACGGGCGAAAAAGTCTGAAATATGGCCCATAAATAGCGAACCCGCTCGTTTGAGCGGGTTTTGTTTTGCCTGGTGGGAAAGCCAGGCTGGCGGACGTGGTGGGACTCGAACCCACAGTCGCGATTTTGGAGACCGCTGGTTTAGCCATTAACCGACACGTCCCCAGAAAAGAGGGCCTGCCCGACATATTACACGGCTCTTTCTTATTGTCAAAATTTGACAGGTGCCGCGGCTTTACCTAGTCTCTTGATTAGAGAACATCCTATTATGAGCTCATTAAATTCCGCCTCGGCACAGCTTTCGCTTGCCGAACTTGAAGAAGAGTTTCGTAC
>DASTXF010000074.1:0-5277 GCA_035765615.1 Minisyncoccota bacterium
GGTATCGAGGAAAAGATCGTCGGAAGCCTTATTTTTAGGCGTCTTTTCGTTGTTTCTCTGTGCCGCTCCGGGGGTACTTGACATATGAAAGTCTTTATGCTAAGATGGTCGTGTCAGATTGAAAATCTATTCCAGAGTATAAATCTCTAAGCGATTAAACCTTTATGGTTTACTAGGCGTCACTCGGAGGACGTTCTGGTTAGTCGCCTCGGCGCCTCTACTGGTGCCATCCTGCGAACTCGCCTTAGCTTTTGATGCATGTCCTAAGTATCGCTTAGAGATTTATGTTCTGGAATTTTTAGGAACGCCGCGCGATGAGCGCGGTTTTTCTTTGGTCATACTACTCCGCCTATTTTCTCACGCAACCGTCTTTTTTCAAAAGAGCACGAAACGCCCCGCAAGTAAAACAGACTATACCTCTTCCTCGAGATCGATGACGCGGCGGAGTTCGTCGATCGATGTCGTGCCGGCAAGCACCTTCATAATGCCGTCCTGAAGCATGTCAGGAATGCCTTGGACGGCAGTAGCGGCTTTGATATCGCGCTCGCTCGGATTTTCGAGGACTGCTTTTTCAAGTGCAGCATCGGTGATTATGGCTTCATATATGCCGATTCGACCCTTATATCCCGTGCCGTTGCAAGCAGGGCAGCCGACGGCAACCCACATCTTCTCCGTCTGAAGTCCAGCGACGAGGCTCTGATCATGCAGGTTGTGAAGGGCTTCGTCGACGTATTTCCGGGCGTCTCCTTCGACGACAACTTCTTTTTTGCAGACGGTGCAGAGTTTACGGACGAGACGCTGGGCCAAAGCGACGTTGATTGCAGACGTCATGGTTTTCGGATTTACGCCGAGGTCGATGAGGCGCGGATATGCACCCGCCGCGGAATTGGTGTGGAGGGTTGAAAAGACAAGGTGCCCCGTTTCGGCCGAGTCGACGGCGATCTTGGCAGTCTCTTCATCTCGAATTTCGCCGACCATGATCACGTCAGGGTCCTGGCGCAAAGCAGCGCGAAGTCCGAGCGCGAACGTATAATTTTTCTCGGCGTTTACTTGCGTTTGAGTGATACCAGGGAGGTGGTATTCGATCGGATCCTCGATAGTGATGATTTTAATGTCTGGCGTATGGATTTTCCGAAGGAAGGCATAAAGCGTGGTCGTTTTACCGGATCCTGTTGGGCCGGTTGTGAGGATCATGCCATTCGGGCGATCAATTTCCTTCAACAAAATGCCGAGAAGCTTTGCGGGAATACCGAGTTCCTCAAGCGGCACCTGGATGGATTTCGGATTAAGAAGGCGAAGCACGATCGATTCGCTGTACGCGCCCGGCAGGACCGAAGTACGGATCTGAATTTCGTCTTCGCCGATTTTCACGCTGAAGCGGCCGTCCTGGGCTTCGCTTTTTATATTGAGTTTGAGACCGGAGAGAAGCTTGATGCGTGAGAGGAGCAGTCCGTACGTCTCAAGATCGAATTCAAGAATGTCAGTAAGCACACCGTCGAGACGGTAGCGCAGGCGGGTATTCGTTTCTTCCGGTTCGATGTGGACGTCCGATGCTTTCGTGGCGAGCGCTCCGGAAAGCACAATTTCGAGAATCTTCGAAATGCGAAAGCCCTTCTTGAGCTTCAAAATCTCGGTTATCTGGGCACGGACATCGTCGATGCCCTTGATTTGACCAATGAATGTGCGGATGTCTTCGCTTGAAATATCGAGAGCTCCAGCTTTGGTCTCCGTTGAGAATGAAAGGTCGGTGTAGCGCGACCAGACTTTCTCAAGGGAAACAGGTGAAGCGACAGCGAGCGTGATCTCAAAGCCCTTGGCTGCGATGGCATCGAGCGCCGCTCGGCTTTTTTCTGCGACAGGAGAGAGAACGGCGATTTTTATGCGCTTGCCGACGAGTGAGAAGGGGGCGATTTTGGCCTCGCGTGCGTCCTTTTCCGGGATGATGCGGAGGGCGTCCATATTTATAGGCACCGGTCCGAGGTCTACATATTCGAGCCCGTACCGCGAGGCTACGATTTGAGCCACGTCTTCTTCCTCCTTTCTTTTGAACTCCTCAAGTTTCTTGCCCTGCTTTTCTTCGTCAAAGGTGACAGACATGGCCATATTTTAGCCCTTTTTTGACGTTTCACCTATTATTGACCTTTTATAGTTTTAGAGGTATAATATGTAAAAGTTTCCAACCTGTCTTTACGTACCAATGAAACTCATTCTGTTCCTCGCAATCGCGTCCCTTGGGGCGCTTCTCACTGGCTGTGGTCATCTCCCCGGAGAAGGCCGCGTCGCCTTCGCGGATGGTGCCAATGTCGCATACGAAGATCCGAGCACCTTCACGCTCGGGGGCCGGCACACGGTTGCTCATTCGCTCGATACGATCGTTCTCACGAATGATACGGACAACTGCGTCATGGATTTCTATGAGCAGGGCAGTCTCCTCTGGAAGAATGTCCCCCCGGACGTTCCTCACCGGTATCATCCGTCGACTGATTTCCGCAACTTCCCTGTGGTCTTCCGTTCCGTGATCTACAGAGTTGATCGGAACGGTAAGCGCCACAAGGTAGGCTACGCGGAAAAGATCGTACGCATCAACCAGTTCGGCGGCCCGATTGTTGTGAGCTGGGACGTTACGCTCCGAGGGGTAATCACCCAGTCGGACCAGGCCTATTCCTGGTATTGACGTCGATCGCACGTCTTCGAGCCCGTTTTGGATAGAAATATCTGAAACGGGCTTTGTTTTTGCTCATAACGGGGTATGATGCACACATGATTTCACGAAGCCTTGAAGAAACAGGAAAAATCGCTTTGGATTTTCTGAAAAGCCTTGCACCACGAAATGATCGCGCCACTGTCGTTGCGCTTCAAGGCGGCCTCGGCTCAGGCAAAACCACATTCGCCAAAGGCTTCGCTGCGGCGCTCGGTCTTCGTCCCGCAGACGTTACGAGTCCCACCTTTGTAATAGAGAAGCGCTTCGATATTGGTGATCATGCTCATTTCAAGCGCTTTGTTCATATTGACGCATACCGGCTCGAACATCCGGATGAGATCGAGCGCCTCGATTGGAAGCGCACCGTCGCGGATCCTGGGAATCTCATTCTTATAGAATGGCCTGAAAACATTGGCGGATCGCTGCCGGAAGGGGCTATTCGCATTTCATTTCGTTTTCTGGATGAGAATAGCCGGGAAATAGTGTTTAATTAGGGCATGAAGCGCCTCATCCTTCTCGATTCTCACGCCATCCTTCACCGGGCATACCATGCGCTGCCTGATTTTTCGACGTCGAAAGGCGAGCCCACCGGTGCGCTCTACGGCCTTTCGGCCATGCTTATATCGGCTATCGAAAAGCTCAAGCCAGATTATGTCGTTGCTGCATACGATTTGCCGAAACCGACGCATCGACACGAAGCGTACAAAGATTACAAAGCGGGTCGCGTCAAAGCCGACGAGGAGCTTGTTGCTCAAATCATCCGTTCGCGCGAGGTTTTCGATGCCTTGAGCATTCCGATTTATGACAAAGAAGGATTCGAGGCCGATGACATTCTCGGTACGATTGTCGAGCTTACCAAGGAAGATAAGAATCTCGAGGTGATCATTGTTTCGGGCGATATGGATACGCTCCAGCTCGTCTCGGGCGAACGCGTCCGGGTCTTCACGCTAAAAAAGGGCATCAAGGATACGATTATGTATGACGAGAAGGCTGTGAAGGAGAGGTTCGGCTTCGGTCCGGAGCTTTTGCCGGACTACAAAGGACTGCGCGGCGACCCCTCGGATAACATCATTGGCATCAAAGGCATTGGAGAAAAAACTGCGACGACGCTCATTACTAATTTCGGAAGCGTCGAAAATATGTACAAGGCGCTTAAGAAAAATAAGGAGAAATTCACCGAGGCGGGACTTACGCCGCGGGTCATTGAACTTTTGGTGAACGGCGAAGAGGACGCTGAATTTTCGAAAGTCCTCGCCACTATCAGACGCGATGCGCCGATTGATTGGAAAATGCCGGAAAAAACCTGGCGCGATTCTCTCGATATCGAAAAGGCCGCGAAGCTTTTTTCTGATCTTGAATTCCGTACGATGACGGTGCGGCTGAAGAACCTGCTCGGGATGGATGTCTCCCGCCCCCTCTCGGAGGAGGCTACGGAGGCCGACGGGCCGAGTCCGAGCGCGCCGTCAGTAGACGGAGACGCGTACTCCTCCGAGAGGGGGCGGGAGGCAGCGATCATGCTCTGGCTCATCAACTCAAATCTTACTGATCCCACGATGCAAGACATCATGGACTTCACCAAGGCGAAGACTTTCGATGATGCATATTCCGTTCTTGAAAAGGAAGTAGAAAAGCGCGGCCTTTCCCGTGTTTGGAATGAAATCGAAAAGCCGCTCATGCCGATCTTGGACGCGATGAAGGAATACGGCGTGAAAATCGACAAAGAAAAACTTGAAGCGCTCGGCGTCGAATATCGGAAGGAGCTTTCAACGATTGAGAAAAGCATATGGCGACTCGCCGATGGGGAATTCAATATAAGTTCGCCGAAACAGCTCGGCGAAGTGCTTTTCGACAAACTCGGTCTCAAAGGCGGCAAGAAAACTGCGGGCGGCGCATATTCGACAAAAGAATCGGAGCTCGAAAAGTTACGCGAAGAGCACCCGATCATCGACGAAATTTTAAAGTATCGCGAACTCGCCAAGCTTCTTGGTACATACATAGAAACTATTCCGAAGGAACTCGACGAAAAGAACAGGCTTCATTCGACATTCATTCAGTCGGGAAGCGCTACGGGCCGCATGGCATCAAAGGACCCGAATATCCAAAACATACCGAATAAAACCGAACTCGGCCGCCGGATTCGCGATGCATTTGTAGCGGAAAAGGGATGGAAGCTCCTTGCTTTCGATTATTCTCAGATCGAGCTTCGCATCGCGGCGTTTCTTTCTAAGGATGAGAAATTTGTTGATATTTTCCGCCGCGGGGAGGATGTCCACGCCGCCGTGGCAGCTCAGGTTTTTGGCGTTCCTGTCGAATCGGTGACGAAGGCCATGCGTTCGCAGGCTAAAGTTATCAATTTCGGGGTGATGTACGGCATGGGAGTGAATGCCCTTCGCGCCAATCTTGGCACCGATCGCGCCACTGCTCAAAAGTTCTATAACGAATATTTCGAGAAATTCTCTGGCCTCCGCGATTATCTCGAAACAGTGAAATCTGAGACGGCGAGAAGGGGCTATACCGAAACGTATTTCGGCCGCCGCCGCTATTTCGAAGGCATCAAATCGAAAATCCCTTATATT
>DASTXF010000075.1:0-3302 GCA_035765615.1 Minisyncoccota bacterium
GGTTACTTTTTTGTAGCGTTTGGCGTATTCACGGACAATACCGTGGCAGATCATGTGATCACCAAGACCGAGATGGTGGTAAAGGATGACGGATTTCATATGGGTGCCGCATTCCCGTGATGGGTGAATTATACATAAAAAGCAGGGGAGAGTGTCCCCTGCTTTGGTTAGATTGCAACGTCTTCGAGGCCGAGCTCGGAGATCTGGTCGCCCAGGCGGCCGACGAATTTCGAGAGTTCGATCGCGTACTCGTGGCCGATTTCCTTGGCTTTTTCCATACGGAGCATCGGTATGTACTGGAAATGCGTTCGGATCTCGTCGAGTGTCGACTGCGGGTCGCGATATGTCGTCGCCGGGTTCTCCTCATCGAGGTGGGCGAGCTCGAGCGTCGGCCGTTCTTTCGGCGCAGTGCGTGCCAGATTGAGCGCGGTTACGAGCGAGAGGTTCGCCAGCCGGTCGGCATCCATGAGGGTGATCTGAACGGTCAGCTGGTCATCCCGGTTCAGTTCCTTGTGCCGAATGGCGGCTTCCGCGACGGCGGAACGCATCGGCGCAGAAAGGATATGGGAAAGATTTTCTTCCACCATATATTTAATGGTGTCTTTCACCTTGTCCTTTTCGACGCAGTGGTCGACGCTGTGTACCATGGCGGCGCAGGCGGCCATGATCGCGATGGGCTCGTTCGGATCGATCTTGAGGCAGAGCGCTGCGACCGTAAGATCGTGAATGAACGTGTGCCCGGAATGGCAGCGGTTCTCGTTCGGAGGATTGGCGTGAAGCTTTTTCGATGCTGCGCAGAGATCTGGGAATTCCTGCGTGAATTGTGCGATGTTCATGATGTGGTTCTGGTTTCCTTTTTATATTAAAAGCCTGGAATGTCAATAAAAAGCGCCGCATTCTGATGCGGCGCGGGGCGTGTGTTAGTAATGCCGGAGTTCGCTCAATTTGTTATCGAAATATTCTGTTTTGTCGGCGTAGTATGCCCAATCCATAGGGCCTTGTTTGCAAATCACGTGCGGAATATTTCCAAACCATGCCGCGAACGCGCCAAAACTCGAATCGGAGCCGATGATTGCGTCACATTTCGAGAGAAGGAAAAGGTCCGTTACGGCATTTTCCTTGGAAACGTGGACGTTCAATTTTTTATAAAGGCTTTCATCGACAGGCCCGTCAGAGGCGATGATGAATGCGGTTTTGGCAGCATCGAGAATGTTTTCCTTGGCATATTCACTTACGATTTCGCGGATGCGTTCTTGGGAAATCAGATATTTTCCGCCTTTGAAAGTTTTGTAATCTCCTTGGCGGATGTGGATGCCGATGATCTTCTCATATTTTGCTCTCAAAGGCGCAATGATTTCGTCGACGCGCTTCAAAACTGTATCGGAGGGGGCGAATGCTGTCCGTAGTTCCTTGCCGTACTTCGAAAGTCCGGCGGGATTCCTGAAAAGCCAGCCTTTGAAATAGAGCCGGTTGCAGCTCTCGTAACGCGGCGGCAAGGGATGAGATGGCGGCAGGAGAGTCGGCTTGTTCTCATTCGTTTCAGAAGAGAATACGCACCGAGGGTGGAATTTTTCCGTGATCCAGGCGCGCTGAGCATATTTGAATCGCTGATTTCGGTTTATCCAATTCGACCGGCGTCGCGGCCTGCGGAACATGAGCCGCGAAGTGATATTAGTGACGCAGCTTTCGTTTTTGAGGAATCGGAAGAAATAATGATATTCGTAAAACGAGGGGTTTCGGACGGGCGCTCCTACTTCGAGGCCGTAGGCCCAAATCGAAACATAGTTCCAAAGCTGGTTCGCGAGCTCGCCTCCGCCGTGCTTGAGGATGATGATTTTTTTTGTATTCACAGTATTATTGTGCGCTTTTTCTTGCTAAAGGTACAATGCGGCCAGAGTGTGGTCTTATTATTTTAAGAGAAATCGTATGAATGGGAAGAAGTTGGCATTAGTCGTCGTTGGTCTTTTATTAGTACCCGCAATCTCCTTTGGAGCTGGTCTATTCTATGTTGATGATAGTGGCAATGTTGGGTTCGGTAACACTAACCCAGCCGCTCGAGTCGATGTGTCGGGATCTATCTATAGTCGGTTAGTAAGTTTGACCGCCACATCGTCTTCAATGGCCGTTGATTGGAGTGCTGGGAATGTTCAGGCGCTCACACTTAATGCAAGCAGTATGACGCTAAGTTTTAGTGGAGGACAATCAGGCGGAGTTTATAAACTCATGCTTAGTCAGGATGCTACGGGTGGAAGAACTGTCGTGTGGCCAGGCTCGGTAACGTGGTCTTCGGGATCTGCTCCTGTGTTAACTTCGACCGCAAACGGTGTTGATGTGATCGATTTCATCTATAACGGATCAAGCTACATCGGGATTGATGCGACGAATCCTGGTAGCTCAGCAACATCGACCATTGCTTTCGATTCAAGTGGGGGCACCGTTACTACGACAGGCTTGCCAACATCCATAAGTTGGAGCCACACAGTTTCGGGTTCTAACAGGGCTCTTGTGGTATTTGTTTATAATGCGGATGGATCTGGTGGAGGCAGCGACAATATTTCTTCTGTGACATATAACGGCACGGCGATGACAAGGGTGAACGACGCGTATACCGATAATGGTCAGAGGATTTTCGGGTATATACTTTTGAATCCTGTCACAGGAACACACACAATCTCAGTAACAACTTCCTCTTCGCAGAATCAGCTCGGCGGGGTGTCGCTCTCTTATACGGGGGTAAGGCAAACAAGCGAACCCGAAGCATATAGTTCACATGACGGAACTAACCGTCAGTTAATGGTATTCACTAATGTTCCAACGGCGAATAGCTGGGTTGTGGGAGCCACTAGAAACAGCCTTGCTGCTCCGAGTGCTGCACAAGGGACCACTATCAGAAATACGGTGAACACGATGGCTGGCGCTGATAGCGGGGGTGCGGTCCCTGATGGTGCAAGATTCCTTCAATGGAATTTGATCTCGGCGGCTGTTTGGGATGGCGTGGCCATGTCGCTTGCCCCTCTCAGTAATTAGAGTTTTCTGAAGTGGTACAAACCGGTGCCGAAACCGCGGGCGGGAGAATAGGTATTTTCGGTGCTCCTGCCGTAAATGTACTTCTCTTCGCGCAACGTTAGCCCGGCGAAAAGTTTGAGGACGTGGTCGCGGGTGAAAGCGCGGTGTGCATTGAAATATACTTTGCTTTCCGCATCCACAGGCACTGAAATATAGAGAGAGCCGCCCGGAGCGAGCACGCGCATGAGCTCCGCGGCGGCTTTTTCGGTGCCGAACTGGTCGAGCGGGTCGCCGTA
>DASTXF010000076.1:0-10974 GCA_035765615.1 Minisyncoccota bacterium
ATGGCGTATCCGGCCCGAGTGGCGTCGTCGCTGTTCGCGACGGTGAATTTCTTCTCGCCATCCTTCGATTCGCTCGTAAGGACCGGCCGTTCAATGCAGTTCTTGCGGTAGGACCAGATCCACACCACGAAGAATGCGACAAGAAGCGGGGTGCCGATCAGGGCGCCGAGAAGGTCCTTGCCGAGCACCTTGTAGGCGACGAGGAACATCGTGAACTTGCCGACGCCGGTGTTCGAGAACTTGTCCGCCTGAGTGGTGAGCGCGGACAGGCTGTCATTCACGGCCACGCCGACTTCCTTGCCGAGACCGACCCACTTGCCGTAGGTTTCGATCTTCTGCGACATCTGGGCGAGTTCGCGTTGCGACTCGAGCTGTTTGACGAGCTCGGGCGGCAGGTCGGACTTGCGCACCATGATCGTGTCGTTCTGGCTTTGGTTACCCTGATTGTTCTGGGCAAACAGGGGAGCGGCGATGACGAACATCGCCGCGAATGCGAGTTTCAGTGACTTCTTCATATAACAAAGAGCTTTCATGATACAAACATAAATTTAGAAAATGTCAACTACAATCCGGCGCTGATTTCGACGGCCTGAAATGCTATATTTAATGGGCATTGCGGCTCTTCGGCCGCTTCCGCCATTTCCATGTATCTCAAATCCCTCGAGCTTTCCGGCTTCAAATCATTCGCCAAGAAAAGCGTCCTCGAATTCAACGCGCAGGTGACCTCGATCGTCGGGCCGAACGGCTCGGGCAAATCAAACGTCGCTGAGGCGTTTCGTTTCGTTCTGGGCGAGCAATCGATCAAATCGATGCGCGGCAAAAAAACCGAGGACCTCATTTATAACGGCGGCGAATCGCAGCCTCGCGGCAATCGCGCCTCAGTGAAGCTTGTTTTTGACAATACCAAGCGCCTTCTCAATATCGATTTCGACGAGGTGGCGATTGAACGCGTCATTCATCGAGATTCGCTTTCCGAATACTTCATAAATGGCAGTCAGGTGCGCCTCCGCGACATTGTCGAACTTCTTGCGGGCGCTCATATCGGCGCATCGGGCCACCACATCATTTCCCAGGGCGAGGCGGACAGAATCCTCAATGCAAATACCCGCGAGCGTCGCGAAATGATCGAAGACGCCCTCGGCCTCAAGATCTATCAATACAAACGCGAAGAAAGCGAACGCAAACTCGAACGCACACGCGAGAACATGGAAAAAGTCGAGTCGCTCCGAAAGGAAATCGCTCCGCATCTTAAATTCCTCAAAAAGCAGGTCGAGAAGGTAGAGAAGACCATCGCCCTTCGCGAAGAGCTCAAGAATGTTTACAAAGAGTACCTGAAACGTGAATCGGAGTACCTTGCCGCGTCGAAAAAGGCTCTTGCTGAGGAAAGCGCTGGGCCGAAAGAACAGCTCGCCAAACTTGAACGCGATCTCGCTGAAGCAAAAAGGGTCCTCGAAGCGTCGAAGCATAAAGACGCGCGTTCAGATGAACTCATCTCCCTTGAAGCGAGACTCAAGGAAGCCCGAAGCTCCCGTGATGACGTTACCCGCACGATCGGCCGCATCGAAGGTGAGATTTCATCCTTGGAAAAAATGCTCGCTCGCGAAAAAGCATCGGCATCAGCCGAAGCGGTCACGATCGAATATTCGAAAGTGAAAGGTTTTGTAAGTTCAATCGACGGATTCCTTTCTGAGATCGACAGTGCGGCCGACATGGGAGGCGTACGATCCGTTCTCGGAAAAATCCGCGCCTCTCTCAAGGCATTCCTCGAATCAAACAAGGATTCCCGAGCCCAAAACCGCGCCGATGATATCGAGAAAGAAATCCGTGTTCTCCGTGATCGCAAGTCGGAAGCTGACGCGGAGGCGAAGTCAAAAGAAACGGAACTTTCCGGTCTTTCCGCGCAGTATAATGCCCTCCAAGGCGAAATTGAGAAGGAAAAAGATAGTTCCCGCGACGCTGAAAAGGCCATGTTCCGCATCATGGCGGAGGAAAACGAGCTTCGTGGCAGGCTCTCCGTTATTCGCGTGCGTGAGGACAAACTCCGTCTTGAGGAAGAAGAGTTCAAGCGCGAATTGGGAGAAGGTGTCGGTCTCATCGGCCGCGACATTACGCTTTACGAAACGGATGCGACCGTATACCCGGCCGAGGAACGTCACGCGCAAGAAGAACGCCGAAAGCAGATCGAAAAGATCAAAGTGCGCCTCGAAGATTCGGGCGGCGTTTCCCCCGATGATGTCATGAAGGAATTCAAAGAGACGTCGGATCGCGACGAATTCTTGGCGCGCGAGATCGTCGACCTTGAGAAATCAGCGGAGTCGCTCACGAACCTCATCGCCGAGCTCGAACAAAAGCTCGATACGCTCTTCTCCGACGGCATTTCGAAAATCAACAAGCAGTTCAAGGAATTTTTCGCCCTCATGTTCGGCGGCGGCGAAGCATCGCTTGCTGTCGTCAAAGAAAAGAAGCGCAAGCGCGGTCCTTCGGCCGAAGAAATGGCCGAAATGGGCATCGAAGCGCCGGAAGAAGAAGGAGAGGAAGAGACCGAGCTTGGTGTTGACATTCATGTGAACCTGCCAAGGAAGAAGATCAAGGGTCTGGAAATGCTCTCGGGCGGCGAACGCGCCCTTACCTCGATCGCGCTTCTCTTCGCGATATCACAAGTCAATCCGCCCCCATTCATCATTCTCGACGAAACCGACGCCGCGCTCGACGAAGCCAACTCCAAAAAATACGGCGATATGGTTGAGAATCTTTCCAAGCATTCCCAGCTCATCGTCATTACCCACAATCGCGAAACGATGTCCCGGGCCGGCGTCCTCTACGGCGTCACCATGGGCAGGGAAGGCTTCTCCAAGCTTCTTTCGATTGCTTTCGACGAAGCGGTGGCGGTTGCGAAGTAGGTTGCAAAAGGGCGGAAAAGGAGTAACGTATCGTGCATACCGTTCCTATGAAAATCGAGTTGCCCTTCAGTGAAGTCCGTCCCGGCGAAACGTTCGAGACGTCGCGTTCGAAGCGGTTCGTTACCTGCATCAAAACCCAGCCCATCGAAGTCGCGAATCGCCTTTCGGCGGGACGCGAGGTCCCGTTCCGGAATTCCGTGATCACCAAAGTCCACGATTCGCGGAAAGAAGACGTTGGTCTCCATCTTTTTCACGATGACGACATCGTTGTCGTCGTTGACCGGCCGCCCGGCTCCGGATGCTGAATTTCAAAGCGCCCTATCGTAGGGCGCTTTTTCTTAGGCAATCATGTAATCGAGCGTCCTCTTTTCGAGATCTGCCCCAATCACCTTGAATTTCACGCTGTCGCCGAGGCTGTAGCGTTTGCCGGTCTTTTCACCGACGACCGCATATTCCTTTTCATTCCAGACGTAGTAGTCGTCGGTGAGGTCCTTGAGCTTGACCATGCCTTCGCATTTCGTTTCCTTGTCCTCGATGTAAATGCCCCATTCGGTCACGCCGGTGATGGTGCCTTCAAAGACTTGGCCGATGCGGTCGCTCATATATTCAACTTGCTTGTACTTGATCGAAGCACGTTCTGCTTCGGCGGCGCGAATTTCTTTCTCCGAATTGTCTTCGGCGATTTTCTGGTATTTGGACATCTCGCCCTTGCTGATCTTACCTTTCGAGAGCTCGCGGAAGAGCAGGCGATGAACGATAAGGTCGGCGTAGCGGCGGATTGGGGAAGTGAAATGCGTATAGTATTCGAATGCCAAGCCGTAGTGCCCGATGTTCTGGGTGGAATAGACGGCTTTAGCCATGGTGCGGAGCGCCGCCGTTTTTATGAGCGCCTCTTCGGTCTTGCCTTCGATCTGCTTGAAGAGGTGTTTCAGGTCTTTCACCGCCACGCCCTTTTTGCCGACAGGGAGGTGGTATCCCATGGCTTTGACGAGAATCGAGAGATTATCGATTTTCTCCATGACAGGCGTGTCGTGGATGCGATAGAGGAATGCTCCCTGGGTCTTTTCGTTCGCCTTCCACATGAAATGGGCGACTTCGCGGTTTGAAAGAAGCATGTATTCCTCGACGAGCTTGTGAGCGTCCTTTCGGGTCTTTTTGAAGACGCGGATCGGCTTTCCGGTGCGGTCGAGCTCGAATTTCACTTCGTCCGTCTCGAAATCGATGGCGCCCTCTTCTTCCTTTTTCTTGCGGAGGACTTTGGCGATGTCGTTCAATTTCACGAGCTCCTTCTTGAATTCCTCGGACTTGCCCTCGAGAACATCCTGGGCGCCTTCGTAGGTGAAGCGCTTCCACGACTTGATGATGGTCTTGCCGAACCAGCGTTCGAGGACTTCGCCCTTGTCGTTCATGATGAAGACGGAAGAGAAGGTGAGTTTTTCCTCGTTCGGATTGAGGGAGCAGACGTCGTTCGAAAGGACTTCCGGAAGCATCGGTATGGTGCGATCGACAAGGTAGACGGAGAAGCCGCGCTCGCGGGCCTCGCGGTCGAGCGCCGTGCCTTCGCGCACATAGTGAGAGACGTCTGCAATGTGCACGCCGATTTCGTATGTGCCGTTCGGCAGGAATTTCATGGAGATGGCGTCGTCGAAGTCCTTGGCGTCGACAGGGTCGATAGTGAATGTCGGGGTTAGAGAAAAGTCGCGGCGGCGGGAGCGTTCTTCGGCCGAGATGGCCTTATTTTTCTCGATCTCTTCTGCTTCGTGCACGACAGCAGAAGGAAAATCGTATGCGAGGCCCCGCTCAAGGACGATAGCGCGCATTTCGGCATTGTGTTCGCCGTGGCGACCGATCACCTCGAGGACGGTGCCTTCGGGATAGCCCTTCTTTTCATCCCAGTCAGTGATCTCGACGTAAACCTTGTCGCCCTGTTTGGCATTCATGGCGTGGTCTTTGGCGACAAAGATATCTTTATAGAGGCGCTTGTCGTCGGGGACGAGAGCGAAGCCTTTGCCAGCATCTTCGAGCACGCCTACATAGCGCATCTTGTCTCGCTTTACGATGCGGACGACTTCGGCAAGGTCGCGGCCAAAACGGCTTTTCCTGCCGAGCGGTTTAACTTCGACTTCGTCTTTGTGAAGTGCCGTGTGGAGGCATTCCTGCGGGATTTCGTAATCATCCACATTCTTCTTGCCGTCTGACTCTGGGTGGGCGATAAAGCCCGTTCCTTTGGAGTTTACACTCAATGTGCCCGTAAAGGATGGGCGGTCCTTCTGTTTCGATCGAGGCGTTTTCATGGGGCTTACTATAGCAAATGCGCGCAAAATTGACGATTTCAGAGGCTTCTGCTAATATCACGGTCTATGTTAAAGATTCGACTTCAGCGCGTCGGCCGCATCAATGTCCCGACTTTCCGCGTCGTTTTGACGGATTCTAAGAACTCGACCAAGAGCGGCAAATCGCTCGAGGTTCTCGGTTCGTACGATCCAGTAAACGATGTTAAGGAAATCAAGGCAGACCGCGTTAAATACTGGATGTCGCAGGGCGCTCAGCTCTCGGACACCGTCCATAACTGGCTTATCGACAAGAAGGTCATTCCTGGCAAGAAAGTAAACGCTCTTCCAAAGAAGAAGCCGATCAAGAAGGAGGGTGAAGCGAAAGCCGAAGGCGCAGCTCCTGCGGCTCCCGCAGCTCAGGCTTCAGCCCCGGAAGCCCCAAAGGCATAAATACGAAAAACGGCCGCTCGGCCGTTTTTTGCTTCGTTTTATTGCCCACAGAGGGCGGTTTTCTTTTGCCCCGGGGATTGATACACTATTGACAGAGCATTTTTTAGCTCGATTATTTCAGTTAATCACACCACAATGGAAGCTGATGCAAAGTTTCTCGATTTTCTCGTAAAATCGCTCGTAGACAATCCTAACGACGTCAAGATAAACCGAACGGTCGACGAGATGGGCGTGCTCCTCACGCTCGACGTTAATCCTGCCGATATGGGCAAAATCATTGGCCGCGAGGGAAATACAGCCAAGGCGATCAGGACGCTCCTTCGCATCGTCGGCATGAAGAACAATTCCCGCGTCAATCTCAAAATCAGCGAGCCTCAGGGCGGCGCTCCGAAAGAGACCAAAGCATCGAAGACGGTAGACGAAGCAATGGCAGACCTCAATCTCTAATACTCTTTACAAAAGGGCGACCCGATTATGCGGTCGCCCTTTTGCATTGATCAGAGTGCGGGGGTGCATGCTAGTATGAAACTATGAAAGATGTAAAAGCGATAGCAGATGCACTCCGTGAGGGCCAAATCGAACAAGCGCTCGCTATTCGTTCGTCTTTGAGAGATGCGAACGATGATATTCAGTATGAGATCATGGAAGTTGTGCGTCAGTCCATCATTTCGTACCTCAAAGGAGGCGAGATCGAACGTGCGAAGCAAGCAGAGAGGCTTTTTGGCCTCGAAAAGGAATCAGTCGAAGATACTGTAAAACAGGCAGTGCTTTCGAGTTTCCGCGATGGAGACCTTGAGACCGTGATCGAGCTTAAGGAGGGTCTGCCTATCCCAAGCGCTCTCGCTCGAGACATTCTCGATTACTGCTCGTCGTGGGGCGAGCCGAAATACGTGGAGCGCGCCGTGCGCGTATTCGGCAAAACGAATTAGCCATCAAAACCGCTCGAGGCGGTTTTATGTTTGACAGGCGCTCGCATGGATACTAGGTTTGAAGAAGACCTCTTTCCATGAAAGACCAACCCATATACCACAGTATCGAGGCGATTATCCTCGACCGGTTCGAACCGGAGCACAGGATTCCCTGCATGCGAATCCTTCATGAGAACCATCGCGTCATCCGCTCGGCGCCCGGATCTCTCCATAACCATCAAGCATGGGACGGGGGCTACTGCGACCATGTGACGGACGGACTGAACCTTCTCATCGTCCTTTATGAGTCGCTTTGCCGGTTGCGGCCATTGCCGTTTCGTCTCTCTTCTGCGCTCCTGGTTTACTTCCTCCACGACATTGAAAAGCCGTGGAAGTACGAATCGCGCAAGGAGGCGGTTCCGGCCATGCTCCTTGCGAAAAAGGAAGACCGCCATGAATTCCGAATGAAGAAGATTGCCGAATACGGCATCAAGCTCACCGACGAGGAACTCAATGCGCTCCAATACACGGAAGGCGAGGGCAAGGATTACAGCAACTTGCACCGCGCCATGAACGAGCTTGCCGCGTTCTGCCATATGGCGGATGTGGCGAGTGCTCGAATCTGGCACGACTATCCCAAGGAGTCGGGCCGCGACGAGTGGGTCGGCGCCGAACGCGCTGTCGGCTGAACGAGGCGGGGAAGTAACCCCGCCTTTTTATTGCGCATTACATGAAAAGAACCGATCTTTTATGGAAATCGAATATCACCTCATCGAATCGTTCGGGCGGCTCTTGGCGCTCGCGCCAAATGCTCCCGCCGATCTCACTTCTCTTACGCGCATCATAAGTCCGGATTCGAAGCCTGTGACGCGCGAATCTCTCGCCACATTCTTTCGTGCCGAGGGAATTATGGCCGCTGCCGTTCAGGGTGGCGCAATCGTGGGCGCGGCTGACCTTGTTCTCGTGACGAAGCGAAACGGTTTTACCTACCGCCTCGAACACGTGTCCGTGCTTCCTGGCCATGAAGGGAAGGGTATCGCGCGGCAACTCATTAGCAGCATTCATCGGGTGCTTTCTCCGAACGGCCGTTATGTAGACCTTTCTTGCGAATCGTTTCGCGAGCGCGCGAATGCCTTGTATGAACGCCTCGGCTATGCGGTCCGGCACACCAATTCACGCCGGTTCCGCATTGGAAGCACATAATGCCTGTCGAGAAACATTTTCGAAGCCGGGATCACTGTCCCGGCTTTTTCTTGCTCAAATGGCCAAAAAAGGTAATCATGACGTCATGAGATTCCATATCGTCACGCTTTTCCCTGGCGCGTTCGATTCGTACCTTGGCGAATCGATTCTTAAACGTGCTTTAGAAGACGGCAAGATTCGTGTGTCTTTCTACAATCCTCGCGATTTTGCCGATGATAAATGGCAGCGTGTCGACCAGAAGCCGTATGGCGGCGGCCCAGGCATGGTCATGCAGGCGCTACCTGTCGCGAAGGCGATTGAGAAAGCCAAAAAAGCCTGCGGCAAAAAGCCAACAAAGATTGTCTTTTTTAATCCTGCCGGCAAACAGTTTGATACGGCGTACGCAAAGTCTGCCGCAAAGAAATACGAGCACATTATATTCGTCTGCGGCCGCTACGAAGGCATTGATGCTCGCGTGAAGAAAATGTTCACAATGGAAGACATTTCCGTTGGGCCGTTCGTCCTTACCGGAGGCGAGCTTCCTGCCATGATCATGATGGATTCGATTTCGCGCCAGATTGAAGGCGTTCTTGGGAATTTCGATTCGCGCGAAGAAGAGCGCATTGCAAGTCCTGATGTATACACCAGGCCTGAAATCGTTGAATACAAGAAAAAGAAATACCGCGTTCCGAAAGTCCTTCTTTCCGGAAATCATGCCAAGATCGACGAATGGCGTTCTAAAAGAAAGTAAATGAAACGGGCGATCATTGTTTTCATATCTGTCGTCGTGGTCGGATTTGCGTGGCAGGTATGGCATGATGCGGCGAATTCCGCCAGATCTTTCCACTATTCATACTTTGGTGAAAAGAAGTATTTCGACGATGCGTATGCCAAGGCTTCCCTCGAGGGGCCGTTTGCGTTTTCCGAACCTCCCGCAGCGCTTCTTGTGAATCAGCATCTCCTCGCTTCGCATCTCATTGCCAAGACATTCGACGCGGCAAAAAGTAACCGGATCAAAACGGTATTCCTGCTCACGCAAAATAATTGGAATGCAGGGACTGCCCCTATCATCACGTCGCTTTATGACTGGAAAACCCCTTACGGCGATATTGAAGGCGATCCTTCTCAAGCTCAACAATTCATCAAGGCAGGATTGGCCACGGAGGATGAATCGATATTTGGAAATGAGCATGGCATAACCGGAATCGTGTCCTTCATCAAAAAATCCATGCCGAATGCCAGGGTCATTCCGTTCGTTATCCGCGATTCGGTTCCTGAAGACCAAAGCTTCGCGCTTGCCCAGATGCTTTTCGAAAAATCTCGCCCCGACACCATCGTTGTGGCTTCGATTGATATGTCCCATTATTTACCCAAGGCTGAGTCGGATTTTCACGATCTCAAGGTTCTTGAAACGCTTCGCACGCTTGATTTCGATTCGACAAAATCGCTTGATATCGACACGCCGCCGACCATGCGGACGCTCATGAAATTCGCCGAACTTTCCGGCGCGGAACGTTTTGAGCTTGCCGGGCATGAAAATTCGGCTGATATAACGAATGGCCCCGGTCTTCTTTCGACCACGAGCTATATCGATGGCGCGTACGTTAAAGGGTCAATTGCGGAGGCTGATCCGGTTGAGACCGTGCTTGCCATGGGCGATGTCATGCTCGACCGGGCGGTGCGGAGACACATAGAAAACTTCGGTTCGAATTACCCATGGAAAATTGTCGAGAGATTTTTCTTAGGAAATGATGTCACGGTAGCGAACCTTGAGGGCTCATTCACGAGTAATCCTTCAGTTTCCGAAAAAGATAGCTCGATACTTCATTTCACCTTCGATCCTTCGTATGCGCCGCATCTCGCGGCACTTGGTTTTGACCTATTCAGCGCAGCGAATAATCACGCTTTTGATTTTGGCAAGAAAGGCTATGAGGAGAATAGAAGTGTGCTTGCTGCTGCAGGCATCGACTCGTTCGGTTCTCCTTCAAACGACATGAATCTCTCTTTCGTCCGTACGATACGCGGGATACGAGTCGCTTTTATTGGTTATCATGAATTTTACAGTCCTAATCCGAAGCCAGTCCTCGACGAGATCGCGAGGCTCCGAAGCCAGGCGGATTTCATCATCGTATATCCGCACTGGGGCGTCGAATACAATCTCAGCGCATCGGACGATCAGGTAAAGCTTGCCCACGGATTCATTGACGCGGGAGCAGATGCGGTCATTGGATCTCATCCGCATGTGATTGAGCCAATCGAGGTATATAAGGGCAAAGCAATATTCTATTCGCTCGGCAATTTTCTTTTTGATCAGGATTTTTCGGAAAGAACCGGGCAAGGCCTCGCTGTCGGAGTCGAAATCAGGCCAAGGGAAGTGTCGTATGATCTTTTCCCCGTGCTGATTCAGAATTCCCAAATATCCTTTCCTGATATAGCCAAAAGGGATGCCATACTGGCCGATCTTTCGAAGCGTTCGCTCATGCTTGGCACGGAGAGCGGTGGTATACTCAAGGGCAAGATAACTCTTACTCGTTAAGACAAAGCAATGGATAAGCGTACGACAATAGTGTGGATGGCGATTCTTGTGATTGTGGCTGTCGTTCTTATGAGCGTTTACAAGTCAGGGGTTTTCATGCCTCAGAACCAGGGATCGCAAACGGGCGCGGAAGGGGATACAACGGCAACATCTTCCGCCGTGGTGCCTGCAAGCGTTAATTGGACACCTCTTTCTCCGAATGATGAAGGGTATGCCGGAGCGTCGTATAAAATTGGCGTGATTACCTCGGGCAAGTATGCAGGACGCACAATGTATGCCGACTATATTTCGGGAGAGATGGATGGGTACTTTGTCGATGCCATTCACATGCCCGATGGTACTCGGGTGACGTTTGAGGGCTGCGAAAACAGCTCGACTCTGCAAGACTACGTTCAGGACTGCTCCGTGACTTTCCCTGACCTCGACGCCCCAAGGAAGCTCACGGACAAAGACGGCGTCTCTCTGTATACCTATTATCCATTTTCTCAAGCGCCTTCGCTTATCCAAGGCGGCGTAAGCGATTTCATCAAGGTCTCCGCGGATATGAAGGGGAGGCCGGTCTTCCTTACCAAGGACAGGAGAACATATTACCTCGATCTGCCTGATGGCAGATACGTCCGCTATACCCCGGATGTCTCGGCGATTATTGGCGATGACGCTATTCCGCGCATCGAGTGGGACAGCAATGCTCCTTCCTTGAATGAATATTCATCAGGCGACATGGT
>DASTXF010000077.1:0-3772 GCA_035765615.1 Minisyncoccota bacterium
GAGGATATTGCCGAGAATGCGCGAAAATTTCCCGACCCCCTTCGATTCATATCGCTCCATGAATAAGAAAAAGCCGCCTCAATGAGGCGGCTTTCGAATGAGTGCACGTCAGCGCTTCTTGGAAAGCTCGAGCCTGGCAGCGGCGAGCTCGCGCTCCTTCTCCGGGTCAAGCTTGGGATATTCCAGATTCAAGGCCGAAAGTTCGGCGATGAAGGCGGACTGAACGACGAGCCGGGCGAACCATTTGTGGTTTGCCGGAACGACGTACCAGGGCGCCCACGGCGACGCGGTATTGCGGACCGCATCTTCGTAGACCTTGAGGTATTCCTTGAAGAAAGCCCGTTCACGGAGATCGGCCCCGGAAAACTTCCAGTTCCGATCCGGATTATCCACGCGCGCGAGGAGCCGTTTGCGCTGCTCTTCCTTCGAAATAACGAGGAGGAACTTCAGCATAACGTACCCGTTTCGGTGGAGATACTTCTCCACAGTGCGGATATCACGGAAGCGTTCGTCCCAGATGTGATCGGTGACGAGCGATGGAGGCAACTTCTGCTTCCGCAGGATCTCGGGATGAACGCGAACAACGAAGACTTCTTCGTAGTAGCCGCGGTTCGAGATGCCGATCCTGCCGCGGCGCGGCATGACTCGGAGCGAACGCCACATGAAGTCGTGTTCAAGTTCTTCCTCGGTCGGAACCACGAAGGAATTAACATCGATTCCTTGGGGATTCACGCCGGCGAGGCTATGGGTGATGACGCCGTCCTTACCCGCGCTGTCCGGCCCATAGAACTGCCCGCTCACACCCCACCGCTTGGCGGCATAGAGCCTGCCCTGCAGGTCGGAGAGGACGGAATGCCCTTCCTGAAGCATGTCTTCGGCCCGGTCCTTGTCGTCCGATTTGAAGCCATCGGTGCTTTCCGGATGAACTTCATCCATATGGAATGCGTCGCCGTGCTCCACGCGGAATTTGAAGGATAGCTTGCGTGCTTGTTTAACGATCTGTTCGGATGTCATAAAGGGTTCTGCGCGAGACATTGACATAGAACTTAATACCTGTCAATATTATTACGACGCTCTTTCCCATGACTCCCCATACCCAAGCGAGCGACAAGGAACTCGTCGCACGGTTCAAATCCGGAGACGAATCGGCATTCACGGAGATATACTCGCGCCACTTTGGGCGCCTCTCCTCGATCGCCTATCGGCTCCTGCAAAATCGTACGGAAGCAGAAGATATTGCTCAAGACGCGCTCATCCGGGCGCATCGCGGGCTTCATCGGTTTCGCGGCGACTCCTCCCTCACGACATGGCTTCACCATATCGTGACGAATCTCGCCCACAACCGCTATCATTACAACCGACGGCGCAAACGACACGCGTCGATTTCGATTGACGAGGCCGTTGCATGCGACGAGACGGGACGGAAGACGGTCGCCGACCTGCTCGCTTGCAGCGAGCGGACGCCAGACCAGGTGATCGCCTTTGATGAATTCAGCACCGCCGTTAAATCATGCATGGAGCGACTCAAGCCTGAGCACCGCCGCATGCTTATCGAGCGAAACGTGAAGAAACGCAGCTATACGGAGATCTCGGAGAATACCGGCATCACCCTTGGCACGGTGAAAAGCCAGCTTGCTCGCGCACGACGCAACCTGAAGAATCACCTCGGAAAAGCTGTTCCCGACTTTAAAAAAGAAGGAAACAACTTCACGCTCCTCCTTTCAGCCCGGGCCCATGAGGGCCTCATCAAAGCCGCAGTCTGACTGCGGCTTTTTTCTTACTTAAACTCGAGTACAAATTTCGCCAAATGGCGAGCCCCTACTCCGCGACAGGCTTCGCAATGAAGCGGTCGAGCGTCAAAAAATCAGCACCATGCATCCAGATCGCAATGGTCGCGATCGAGAGTCCGAAATCGCGGACACCGATCGAGTCAAAGCCGACGATAAACATGATGTCGAGGATATGAAGCGCGAGGAAGAACGCCACGAAGCGCGTGAAGAGCCCGAGAAGGAGCGCCGCGCCGAACACCACTTCGAACACGCCGTTCAAGTGAACAAGCGTTACCGCCGAAAGCGACGAGAGCTTCACGATTGAATCAGGAACGAATGCCGTCCACGAAGACGTATCGAGGAACTGATTGGTTCCGAACCAGAGAAAGACGAGCGCAAGACCGATGCGAAGCACCGCCGGCGCAAAGATTTTGAGTTTTTCCATATGTTTTATATTGCCTTAATTATACAAAGAAATTGCCGGGAAAGCCCTTTGACTGGGTCGCGCTTCGATCCGAAAAAAGGATGGCGAATTCGAACCGGTATTTTGCCAGTTTTTCCGGACCAACGAAGAACAGAGCCGTAGAAAGACCGTCGGCAAGGAGCGTTGTATCCGCCACCGTCCAAAGACCGAGAATGTGTTTCGGCGATTCGACAGTTTTGGGATTCATGATGTGATGGAACTTGTTCCAAGCACGGCGATTGCCCGCTGATCCGCAGATGCTCTCTCCTGAAATACGCGCCGCCCCGACGATTTTTTTCATATCCTGCGGATCTTCAAGACCGACTTGAATCATTGGCTTTTCGATCGAGTTCCGGAAAGCAATGTCTCCTCCTGCATCGACCAGATATCCCGCGACGCCGCTATCGCGGATAATGCCCGCCACGATATCGATAAGATAGCCTTTACCAAGAGCGCCGAAATCGAGAAGCGCCGGCTCCTTGAGCCGAAGCATTGGAAATTCATATTCAAGAACATCCTCCCAACGTTTCGCCGGCGCGATCGATGATTTCGGCGTAAGAGAATATTTCGCATCGTAACCGGCATCGACGAGCACCTGGCCAACGAGCGGCGTCACAAGGCCATCGGTAATGTCGTAGAGCTCCTTATAGAGATCAAGCATCTGTTTCGCATCGTCGGGCAAGCGGTACTCCCCTCCCTTGCGCGCCATTTCCGAAACAAGAGAGTCATCCCGAAACCGCGAATACGCTTTGTCGAACTCGGCAATCCTTGCATGAATAGCAGCAAGGAGCGCATGCTCGCGCTCCTTGGGAATGCGATCGAAGATATCGATCTTCCAGTGGGTGCCTATCGCCTCGAATTCGAAATGCGAGGCCATGGCATTAGGCCTTCGCCTCGGACTTTATCTGAGTAAGGGCGGCGTTGAAGCCCTTCGGAGTGAGGGATGATCCGGAAACACGATCAAGGTTTATGGTATCGATATTCTTGCCTACAACGTACGCCTTGTAGCCGCTAATAAACATCGACTGGTAACGCTCTGACCACGAATCATTTGCACCTCGAGTGACGGTTGCAGCAGTGACGACGCCGCTCTTCAGGGTAAGACTCACTCCGATGGATTCGGAGCCGCCGGGAGATTCGTAAGTACCCGTCGCTTGATAGGTGCCGTCCTTGTACTTGCTTGCAACGGAGGAGGTCGGCGCGTTCGAGGAACCGGATGGCGCCGTAACAGGAGTTGCCGGCGAAGTCACATCAACGGTTGGCTGAGCGGAAGCAGACGAAGCTGTCTCGTCCGAAATCGGTTCGGAAGATTCTTCGTTTCCCTGATTTGCGATATAAGCAAATATGCCGCCGACAACGGCAATAAACGCCACAACGCTCACCACCAGCTTGGTTCCGTATGTTTTCATATTGTTTAGATACGCACCATCATCGCATATTGGTGCAGCCCGTCCAGTGCGCCCTAACGGCGGATGCTTGAGGCGTCACTCCAAAGACCTTTGAATATCTTCCTGAAGTTCTCGGCGAGGGCCTGATTGGT
>DASTXF010000078.1:0-5728 GCA_035765615.1 Minisyncoccota bacterium
CCTCCCGGCTTCGATGAGTTGACGGGTTACTTCAATGTCTGCCGATGAAGGCACAACGATCCCTGACGGATGATTATGAACAAGAATCACAGCTGAAGCTCCGTATTCAAGAGCCGGTTTGAAGACTTCGCGCGGGTGGACAATATTGGCGTCGAGCGTGCCCATAGAAAGCACCTCGTCATGAACGACTCGATGATGATTATTGAGATATATTCCCCGAAGGCATTCTTTCGGAAGATCGTGCATATCGCGAACGTATGCAGACACATCCTTGGCATTCCGCACTGCGACATTCCTGCCTCCCGGCTTTTTGAAGAAACGCCGGCCGAGTTCCGAGGAAGCGATGATCTGGCATGCCTTCACGAGCGGTATATCGAGGTCTTCTGCCATTTTCTTTGGATCCTCGAGCGAGGCAAAGCTTTTCTCCCCATATTCGCGAACCATCCGCGACGCCATGGAGAGCACGTCTTCCTTCACCGTGCCGGCATTGAGAAGAACCGCGACAAGTTCGACAATGGAGAGCGCGCCGGGCCCGTGCGCAAGCATTTTTTCGCGAGGCTTTTCAGCATCAGCCAGATCGCGGAGCTTGTATATGTATTGACGCTCACCCGTTTCGACCGTGAGCATTTTATCGAGATTAGGTATTGCGTACGTATTCATGATCTAAGAATAAATACTCTGGATAAAATAAAAATGAAGAAATCATTCCCTCGGAATGACCCCTTTCTGCTTCAAATACGCTTCAACTTGCTCTTTGTCAGAATCAGCAAGAATAGCACCATCAATATCGAGAGTTGGCGTCTTGGTTTGGGCCGACTTCTTTATAAGTTCATCCATATATTGCGGATCAAGGAGCACATTACGCTCTTCATAGGCTATCTTGCGGTCATTGAGAAAATCGAGTACTCCCTTGCACCATGGACACCCGGTTTTTGTGTATATGATGATATTCATTATATTTTCGCTCACTAGTGAAACGAATTACGGATGCTGTTTTCGTTCAAAGCTTTACGCACTCAAGACACATAAAAAGAGGTATTTCCTTGCGAGCCTTGTCTTCAGCCGCTTTCCGGGGGCCTTTTTCACTTTCCCTATGCGACATCCACTCTTCGATGCGCGCGATTGCAAACCCTGCATTCGCGAGGGTCTTTGAGTAAACCTGGATCGGCCGATGGAATGAGTAGGTCTTTTCCTTTCGAGCAACATCTTTCTCTCCTGGATTCATATCGATTGTTGCGGCGCTCTCCCCCATATATTCATCGACGCGGCGAAACTGCACGCCGGCTTTTTCGTCGAATCCCCAAGCGCTTTTGCCTGGAATGCGGAAAGCGGGATGATTGAGGACAATGACAAAACGCCCTTTGCTTTTAAGGACGCGCGAAACTTCCTTGAAAACAGGCGCTATGCGCTCGATATTTTGAATAGCGAGTACTGATACAGCCGCATCAAACGTCGCGTCGCGAAACATCCGGAGATTTTCGGCAGAAGACACGTAGAATTCCTGGTTGTGCATAGCGTGCTCCCGGGCAATGTCGACGAGTTCGGGCGCAATGTCGACACCTGTCACGAATGCTCCCTCGGCGGCAAGCGCGTGCGAGAAAAAGCCTTGTCCGCAGGCAACGTCGAGAATTTTATCTCCCCGCTTTGGCGCCATGAGCCGCAGCACATTCGGCAATATGACATTCGATTGATACGAATCCTCGTCGTTCACCACTTTGTCATACCAGCTGGCTACTCCTCCCCAGGAAGTTTTCATGCGGATATCATAGCAAAAAGAGCGGCGCGCCGCTCTTTTTCTTATTTGTTCTTTGATGAGCCCTTTTTCGATTTTTCCGCTTTTTTAGGAGCGCTTTTTCGAATGGCCTTGCCCCGCAAATGTATCGTCTTTTTAATGCCGTTCCAGTGATCCTTCATTTCGGCGATAAAAACAGCAAGCTCTTCGGCGTCGATAGTCTTTAGTTCGTTATATTTTCGTGCGACCGCATCGACGGCGGTCATATAAGCCGATTCGGTGACATCCTGGGCCTTTTCAAGCTCCTCGAGCACGTCTCCTTTTGCCTTAAGCATCCAGCTTTTGACCTTTGCCCGGTTTTTTGCCGCGTCTTTGTGGCCATAGAGGTAATAGGCTCCGACCGCCGCGGCGGTAAGTCCTGCTATGCCCGCGATAATTGCTCCCGCTTTCGATTTGTCTTCTGCCATAGATATGTTGATATTATTGCTTTTCGCTGCTTTCCGTCTTTGCCTTCGGCTTTCGTTTTACCGAGTCCCTTACGAAAAAATTACGTGCCAGGTCGACGACATGTTTCCATTTTACGCCTTCGTCACGGAGGGCAAAACGGAGTTTTTTCGAATCGGAAACAATTTCAGACCACTCTTCCTTACCTTTATCCGTCATGTCGCGTACGTTTCGAAGGATTGCGATCACGTACACCGACGCCGTCACGATCCCAGCTGTGATAAGAACAAGCGCTATCGTCGAAATGAAGAAGAATATGTCCGCGTGGATAAGTGATGCGTCTCCCATGATGTTATTTTGAATTAATAATGACCGGCACGTCTACGTGCTCATCGTGCCGAGGATCGCCGCTTGCATTGTCCTTCATGAGCCTGATGAAGCCTTTGGTGGACGTTCCAGCATTAAACGAAATGGAAGCAGTGAATGGTGCGAACCCGTATGCCATCCAGTCGGTAAGCGATCGAGCCTGCCCCCTGCCGAGAACGGTAACGCCGTCTTCAGCCACGACTTCTACCGGAAACACGGCTTCGAAATACCAACTGCTCGTTGCGACGCCTGAGAGCGCGACAGGCGACGATATTGCCGATCCTGCCTGAGGGGACTCGAGAATCACCTTATCAGTAGCAGCAGTCGATGTTGCCTGTTCGACTGAAGGAAGATTGTCGGACACCTTCCGATACGGAACGTCGAATGCGAATATCGCGTACACGATAGCAAGGATGATAACGATGATTATTACGAGTCTGGTTTTGGTCATGATTTTATCGTATGGCGAATGATGCTCGGACAGTTACCATCACCTCTTTATTGATGTTTGACGTGTCGTATGCCCCGTAATCGGAGATCTCGATCGAATTCGGCGCAAGCACCTGAACAACACCAAGAGATGCTGCCTTGAGCGGACCCACGGTCTGGCCAGACGGCTCCGCGAGCTTGGCAGCGCGGGCCTTCGCATCCTTGATCGCATCGGCAAGAAGTGAAACGCGGAGGTCAGGAAGCTTGGAATAGTAATATTCGAGACTCTGAGTCTGGAATATAACGCCGTTTCTCGCCAGATTGGATGCGTCTTTCGTCATGGCCGTTACGCCTTGCACATCACTCGAAGAATACGTAATCGTCTGGCGCAGATTGTATCGTTTCTCGGTATTCGACGTGTCCTTGCCGTAGTCATACACTTCGTCCATCGATATCGGCGAAACCGTCACCGCGTTGAGGTCGACATTGTGGCTTGCAAGGAATTTATTGACGAGTACAAGATCCGCCGCCATCTGGTCATACCCGAAACTGAGTTGCGACTGAGGAACCTGCCGCGAGATTCCCATGACCCATTTGACCTGGTCAGAAACTACGTCAGTTTTGGCCGAGCCCGTGACAGAAAGCGATCCGCTGAAAAGCTGAATCCTGTAAAACGTATAAGCCCAGATCGCAACCGAGATGATAAGACCGAGGGCGATAAGACCGCCAAGGACGGCCGATGGCCCCTTCAAAGTGGATTTTTCCATAGAAGTGAGAAATTATCTCTTACTTGCTCATTATCATACCACCTCTACGAAAAGGCGAAAAAAGCAAAAAGTCCGGCGAATACGAACGCAAGAAAGACGTTCGCTGCTATGCCGGCAATCCTCCCTAAAACTGCGCCTGCAGTAGCTTTCACGGCCGCGACGTGTTCTTTCTTGTAATAAAGCTCGGAAATGAGGACGCCGAGCGCGAGTCCAAGAAAGCTGCCGAGCGCGGGAATGATGAACATGCCGACAAGCATCCCTGCCATGCCCCAGAGGAGAGATTTCGTGTGAGCGCCGCCCAATTTCGCTCCAAGCATGCCCGCAAGGTGATCGACGACCACAGAAAGGATCGTGATGACGAGGAGAATTGCGATTTCACCACCCGAAAGAGTCGCAAACCGTTCGTAAAGACCAAATGCCAAGGTAACGACAAACATGTACGGCACGGCCGGCAGAAACGGTATGAATGCCATGAAAGCACCCGGAAGAATGAGAGCGAGTGCTATACCGTATGCGAGAGTGTGCGGCATGAGCTAGGCTGCGGATGCCGAACGATCCTTAACGATCGAAACAGCGAGCGCTGTCGCAATAAGGGCAAACGCTGAGAATGCCATCATCGGGATGGTTATGTACCCGAATTCAAGAGTGAATTTCTGCGCGCACGAAACCGAGACGCCGACAGCGCTGCATGGAAGCGGCGTTCCGCCAAGCTGGCCAATATAGTGATATGCCGCGATTACTCCACCAACAATCGACATGACAAGACCATAGAGCTTTATGGAACGATCCTTGCGCCCAAGCGCGATGCCCATAAGAAGCGCCTGCGGATACATGAGAATACGCTGATACCAGCACAAGACGCAGGGCGAATAGCCGATGACTTCCGAGTAGGTAAGGCTTCCCGCCATGGCAAGACCCGATACCACGAACGCGACGAGGATAGCGTTGTTCGCGAAGAATCGCACGAGGGCATTTTCTCGAAAACCGGGAACAAAGAGAGAGACGAGAAGGACAACGGATATGAATTCCGCAACGATCGAGAGCACGCCCCAGATCGTATTCATAGTGTTAGCAAGTTCCATATATTCGAATTACCCCTTGATAAGCGGACAGCCTGTGAACGTCGAGAGTTCTTCGAGAGTAAGAGTGCCGGTCTTCCTGCTGCCGTCTTTCCACTGCCAAGTCGGATAGCTCTCAATTTTATTGTCTGTACATGCTTGCGTCTGTCCCTGGCCATCCGGCGTCGAGCATTCAACGTACGGAAGCTTGGTCCATGATTTACCGAAATACGATTTCTCTTCCTGGCAATGAGGGCACCAGAACGCTCCGAAGAATGTCGCGCCGCTCTGCTTTATGCAGGTTGCGAATTTGTCGTACTGGCCCGGCTGATCTGCATACCAAATCATTCCGGCAATTATAAGAATAATAGCGACCCCGATGAATATCCACGAAATATATTGCTTCATGCGTATATATACGAAATTTACCTGTCCAGTATAGCAGACGACTACTTCGAAAGCGGACCGTCAGTAAGTTTCGAGATCTTGTTGTAGAGGGCGAAAAGCACAGAGAGGCTCACCACGACAACAGCGATAGCGTTCGCCATATCAAGGCCGAGCACCCACGGAAGCGTAAGACCTGTCTTTTGCGTGAGCCATGTCGGATTGAGCATAAAGGACAGAGTATTAAGGACATTAAAGACAGAAGCCACCGCGAGCACGGCCGCTCCCCGCATGAAGGCAGCGTAAGCCTTCATGGATTGCGTGTCCTTTATGAATGCCCCCTGGAGTACGAAGCCGATTCCCAGAAGGAGGAGAAGCAGGATAAATACCTGGTATATCGGTATGCTGCGCAATGCGTCGATTACCCTTTGGCTAAAGGCCGCAAATACGCCCGCAATATTGGTGGAAGTGCTTGTTGCCTGACCCACGACATTCTGGAATTGGCCTGAATTATTGGCCGGTGGGTTATTAAGGACATTGTTATCCAG